>JAUYAJ010000136.1 GCA_030693565.1 Rubrivivax sp. | reverse complement strand
ATGTCGATGATGCGGCAGCCGGGGAAGATGTCCTCGAACTGGTAACCCTGGAGCTGGTCGTAGCAGGTGCCGCAGCTGACGACCACGGTCTTGATGTCGAGGTAGTTCAGCGTGTTGGCGACGCGGTGGAACAGCACCCGGTTGTCGGTGATCATGACCTCGGCCTTGTCGGCCTGGCCGCTGCCGCGCTGCGGGTAGCCGCAGCACAGATAGCCCGGCGGCAGCACGGTCTGCACGCCGGCGTGCCAGAGCATGGCCTGGGTGGCCAGGCCGACCTGGCTGAACAGGCGCTCGCTGCCGCAGCCGGGGAAGTAGAAGACGGCTTCGCTGTCGGCGGTGGTGGCCCGGGGGTCGCGGATGATGGGGACGTAGTCCTTGTCCTCGATGTCGAGCAGCGCGCGTGCGGTCTTCTTGGGCAGGCCGCCGGGCATCTTCTTGTTGATGAAGTGGATGACCTGCTCTTTGATCGGCGCCGTGCCCAGGGTGGCGCGCGGCGCGGTGGTCTGCTTCCTGGCCGCCGGCTTGAACAAGCCGTTCATGAAGCGCTGCACCTTGAAGCCCACACCCACCATGGCGCTGCGCATCAGCTTGATGGTCTGCGGGTGGGTGGCGTTGAGGAACAGCATCGCCGCCGCGTTGCCGGGACGGAAACTCTTGCGCCCCATCTTGCGCAGCAGGTTGCGCATCGCCATGGTGACGTCACCGAAGTCGATCTTCACCGGGCATGGCGACTCGCACTTGTGGCACACGGTGCAGTGGTCGGCGACGTCCTCGAAGTCCTCCCAGTGCTGCACGCTGATGCCGCGCCGGGTCTGCTCTTCGTAGAGGAAGGCCTCGATCAGCAGCGAGGTGGCCAGGATCTTGTTGCGCGGGCTGTAGAGCAAGTTGGCGCGCGGCACATGGGTGGCGCAGACCGGCTTGCACTTGCCGCAGCGCAGGCAGTCCTTGATGCTGTCGCTGATGGCGCCGATCTCGCTGCGCTGCATGATCAGCGACTCGTGGCCCATCAGGCCGAAGCTCGGCGTGTAGGCGGCGCTGAGGTCGCCCGGCTGGCCACCGGCGAGCACGCCGCGCAGCAACTTGCCTTTGTTGAAGCGGCCTTCGGGGTCGATGCGCGCCTTGTAGTCGGCGAAACCCTGCAGTTCGCCGTCGGTCAGGAAGGCGAGCTTGGTGATGCCGATGCCGTGTTCGCCGCTGATGACGCCGTCGAGCCGCCGCGCCAGCGCCATGATGCGGGCCACCGCCTCATGGGCGGTCTGCAGCATCTCGTAGTTGTCGCTGTTGACGGGGATGTTGGTGTGCACGTTGCCGTCGCCGGCGTGCATGTGCAGCGCCACCCAGACGCGCCCGCGCAGCACGTCCTGGTGGATGGCCTGGCACTGCGCCAGGATGGGGGCGAAGGCGGCGCCGGCGAACAAGGCCTGCAGCGGCGCGCGCAGCTGCGCCTTCCACGACGCCCGCAGCGTGTGGTCTTGCAGTTGCTGGAACAGGCTGCGGCCACTGCGGCCGCTGGCTTCGTCCTCGACCCGGTCAAGATGGTCGTGCCAGTGCTGCCAGGCGGCGCGCACCTCGCGCACGACGTGCAGCGCCTGCTGGACGCGGTCTTCGAGCAGTTCGGCGCCCGGGACCTCGCCGGCGTCGTCGCCCTTGCCCAGCGGCAGCCGGCCCTGGCTCAGAAAACCTTCCAGGCGGTCGGCCAGTGCGAGCTTGTTGCGCAGGCTGAGCTCGATGTTGATGCGCTCGATGCCTTCGGTGTACTCGCCCATGCGCGGCAGCGGGATGACGACGTCTTCGTTGATCTTGAAGGCGTTGGTGTGCTTGGAGATCGCCGCCGTGCGCTTGCGGTCGAGCCAGAACTTCTTGCGCGCCTCGGCGCTCAGCGCGATGAAGCCTTCGCCGCTGCGGCTGTTGGCGATGCGCACGACTTCGCTGGTGGCGCGGGCCACGGCGTCGGCGTCGTCGCCGACGATGTCACCGATGAGCACCATCTTGGGCAGCCCGCTGCCGCTGAGCGCGCGCTTGCTCTTGGTGGCGTAGCCCACGGCCTTGAGGTAGCGGTCGTCCAGGTGCTCCAGCCCGGCCAGGATGGCGCCGCCCTCGCGCTTCATCTCGGCGAACATGAAGTCCTTGATCTCGACGATCGAGGGCACGGCTTCGCGGGCGCTGCCGAAGAATTCCAGGCAGACGGTGCGCACATGCGCGGGCATGCGGTGGACGATCCAGCGCGCGCTGGTGATGAGGCCGTCGCAGCCTTCCTTTTGCACCCCGGGCAGGCCGCCAAGGAACTTGTCGGTGACGTCCTTGCCCAGGCCGGCTTTGCGAAAGCTGGCGCCGGGCAGGTCCAGGCGTTCGCTGCGTTCGAGCGTCTTGCCGCTGGCGTCGAAGTACTTGAGTTCGAAGCTGGCCAGTTCGGCGTCGTGGATCTTGCCCAGGTTGTGGTTCAGCCGCGTGACTTCCAGCCACTTGGCGTCGGGCGTGACCATGCGCCACGAGGCCAGGTTGTCCAGCGCCGTGCCCCAGAGCACGGCCTTCTTGCCGCCGGCATTCACCGCGATGTTGCCGCCGATGCATGAAGCCTCGGCCGAGGTGGGGTCAACGGCAAAGGCATGGCCGGCGCGCTCGGCGGCGTCGGCCACGCGCTGGGTGACGACGCCGGCTTCGGTCCAGACCGTGGGCACGGGCGCGTCCAGGCCGGGCAGCGTGACCCACTCGACCTCGGTCATCGCCTCGAGCTTCTCGGTGTTGATGACGGCGCTGGTCCAGGTCAGCGGCACCGCGCCGCCGGTGTAACCGGTGCCGCCGCCGCGCGGGATGATGGTCAGCCCGAGGTCGATGCAGCCCTTGACCAGCGCGGCCATCTCGGCCTCGGTGTCGGGGGTGAGCACGACGAAGGGGTATTCGACGCGCCAGTCGGTGGCGTCGGTCACATGCGAGACGCGCGACAAGCCGTCGAACTTGATGTTGTCCTTGGCCGTCACGCGGCCGAGCACGCGGCGCGTGCGCTGGCGCAGCGCGCGCACGTCGTCGAAGCGGCTCGCGAAGCGCTCGACCGCGCCGCGCGCAGCGGCCAGCAGTTCGCCGACATGCAGGTCGCGCCCGGTGTCGGCCTGGCGCCGGCGCTCGATTTCGCCCAGCCGGTGCTGCAAGGCCTCGATCAGCAGTGTGCGCCGCTTGGCGCTGTCGAGCAGGTCGTCTTCCAGATAGGGGTTGCGCTGCACGACCCAGATGTCGCCCAGCACTTCGTAGAGCATGCGCGCCGAGCGCCCGGTGCGGCGCTCCTGGCGCAGCAGGTTCAGCAATTCCCAGGCGCGCGCACCGAGCAGGCGCAGCACGATCTCGCGGTCGGAGAACGAGGTGTAGTTGTAGGGGATCTCGCGCAGCCGCACCGCGCCGGCGTCGGCGCCGTCGTGGGCAGCGCCGAGGGTCTGGGAAAGCGGGTGCGGTGCGTTCATGGGGCGGGTGCGGGCCGGACGCCAGCTGCACCGAACCGGCCGCCGCGCGCCAGCGCTCAAGGCCTGCAATCCTACCGCAGTGCAACAATGCGCGTTTGTTCGGGCCGGGTCAGCTAGCGGGGTTATCCCCGTTGCCGCCGGCAGGCCTGCCGTGAAACAAACGGGGTTGCAGAAAATCTGCCGGAATCAACTGATTCCGGCCCACGCCCTTCTGACGGAGTGTTCATGAAACTGACGAAATTCACCCTCGCCGCGGCCGCTTCGGCCGCGATGCTGGCCTTCCCGGCTCAGGCCCAGAACGAAATCCAGTGGTCACATTCAATGGGCGGCGCGCTCGGCGAGTGGGTCAATGACCTGGCCAAGGACTTCTACGCCAGCCAGAAAGACTACAAGGTCGTGCCGACCTTCAAGGGCACTAACGACGAGTCGATGACCGCCGCCATCGCCGCCTTCCGGGCCGGCAACGCGCCGCACATCCTGCAGGTCTTCGAGGTCGGCACCGCCACCATGATGGCCAGCAAGAACGC
>JAUYAJ010000123.1 GCA_030693565.1 Rubrivivax sp. | reverse complement strand
GCCGCTGCTGCTGGCCGCCGGACAGCGCGCGCGCCGGCCGCGCCGCCAGCGACTGCAAGCCAACGCGTTGCAGCGCGTCGTCGCAGCGCGCCTGGCGCTGGGCGCCTGGCACACCGCGCAGCCACAGGCCGACGAGCACGTTGCGGCGCACGCTCAGGTTGAGCAGAAAGGGGCGCTGGAACAGCATCGCCGCCACCGGCATCCGGCCTTCGGGCTGCAGCCGTTCGCGCTGGCATGCGTCAGCGCCGGGCAGCAAGCCGTGCAGCAGGCGCAGCAAGGTGGTCTTGCCCGAGCCATTCGCACCGACCAGCGCCAGCCGGTCGCCGCGCCGCAGCGTCAGGCTGACATCGCGCAAGGCGACGACGGCGTCGAAGCGCACCGTGGCCGCGTCGACCGTCACCAATGGCAGCGCGGCGGCCGCTGGCAGCACGGGCAGGTGGGGCGGCGCTGCGGCAAGCAGGGTGGCCGGCGCCATGGCGGGCAACTGGCGGGCGGCGCGCGCGCCCTGCCATTGCAGCGCGCTGATGCCCAGGTTCACCAACCCCACCACCGCCAGCAGCACCAGGCCCAGCGCCAGCGCCAGCGCGAGGTCACCTTTGCTGGTCTCGAGCGCGATCGCGGTGGTCATCACCCGCGTCACGCCGTCGATGTTGCCGCCGACGATCATCACCGCACCCACCTCGGAGACGGCGCGGCCGAAGGCGGTCAAGCCGATCGTCAGCACGCCCAGCCGTTCGTGCACCAGCACCAGCGCGGCGCTGCGCAGCGGCCCGGCGCCCAGTGAACGCAGCTGGTCGCCGCCTTCCTGCAGGCCGCCGATCACCAGGCGGCGCGTCAAGGCAGCGATCAGCGGCACGACGAGAACACTTTGCGCCACCACCATCGCCGCCGGCGTGAACAAGATGCCCAGCGCGCCCAGCGGCCCCGAGCGCGACAGCAGCAGGTAGACCGTCAGGCCGACGACGACTGGCGGCAAGGCCAGCAGCGTATTGAGCAACCACACCAGCGCCTGGTGGCCGGGAAAGCGCGCCACCGCCAGCCAGACGCCCAGCCACAGCCCGGCCAGCGCGCCGATGGCGCAGGCCGTGCCGCTGACCTGCAGCGACAGCGTGACGATGCGCAGCAGCGCCGCGTCGGCCGCTGCCAGCAGGCCGATGGCGAGTTGCAGGCTGTCGAGAATCATGCGCCGACCTCGGGGGACAATGCAGCATTGCCTGCCGGCGCTTCCTGAGACCCCGCATGCCCGAACTCGGTCCCTCCCCGCTGATGGCGGGCGATCCGCAACTCAGCGTTGCCGAGGCTCGCGCCGCCATCGCCGCGGCGCTCAAGCCCATCGCCGGCATCGAGACGGTGACGCTGGCCGACGCACTGGGCCGCGTGCTGGCGGCCGACCTGGCCTCGCCGATCGACGTGCCGGCGCACGACAACTCGGCGATGGACGGTTACGCCTTCGACGGCGCCGTGCTGGACAGCGCGAGCGCCGCCGAGTTCAGCGTCATCGGCACCGTGTTTGCCGGCCAGCCCTTCAAGGGCGCGGTGGGTGCGGGCGAGTGCCTGCGCATCATGACCGGCGCGGTGATGCCCCTCGGGCTCGACACCGTCGTGCCCCAGGAGCTGTGCCAGGCAGGCGCTGGCCGGGTGCGCATCGAAGCCGGCGTCATCAGCCGCGGCGAGAACCGGCGCCGCCGTGGCGAGGATCTGGCCGTCGGCCGCGCCGCCTTGCGTGGCGGGCGCGTGCTGCGGCCGGCCGACCTGGGCTTGATCGCGTCGCTGGGCATCGCCAGCGTCAGCGTCAAGCGGCGCCTGCGCGTGGCCCTCTTTTCGACCGGCGACGAACTGCGCTCGCCCGGCGAGCCGCTGGACCCCGGCTGCATCTACGACAGCAACCGCCACAGCCTGACGGGCACACTGCAGCGCCTGGGCGTGCAGATCATCGACCTCGGCCTGGTTCGCGACGACCCGGCCGCGCTGCAGGCGACGCTGGAGGCCGCGGTGGCGCAGGCCGACGTCGTGCTGACCAGCGGCGGCGTCAGCGTCGGCGAGGCCGATCACACCCGCGCCCTGCTCGCCGGCATGGGTGAAGTGGCTTTCTGGAAGGTGGCGATGCGGCCCGGGCGGCCGTTCGCCTTCGGTCCGCTGCACGCCACGCTGAACGGCGAGCAACGCAGCAGTTGGCTCTTCGCCCTGCCCGGCAACCCGGTGGCTGCGCTGGTGACCTTCTATGCCTTTGCCCGCGAAGCCTTGCTGCAGCTGGCGGGTGCCCACCCCGAGCCGCTGCCGGTGCTGCAGGCACGCTGCGAAAGTGCGATCCGCAAGCGCCCCGGCCGCACCGAATTCCAGCGCGGCATCGTCAGCCAGGCGCCAGGCGGCAGCTGGCAGGTGCGCATCAGCGGCGCCCAAGGCGCCGGCATCCTGCGCAGCATGAGCGAAGCCAATGCCCTGGTGGTGCTGGGCCACGATCAAGGCTCGGTGGCGGCGGGCGAGCCGGTGGACGTCTGGTTGTTCGATGGCCTGGCCTGAGAGGTTGAGAGGCAATCCCATGGGCTCGCGCCGGGGTGTCCAAGGGCCCTGAGCAAGACGCAGCGCGCAGCCCGGACTCACGTCCGGGCAAGCGATGCAACGCCGCGCAGGGCCCGTGGACGCCCCGGCCCTGCGGGCAAGCCCCCAGAACAGCCTCACTCGGCGTTACAAATGCTCGCCGGGCCACCCGGCCCGCCTGCGCTTTGCGCCTTGATTGGGACTGTTCTGGGGGCATACGCAGGCCCATGGGATTGCCTCTCAACCTCTGAATCGTTGCGGCGCTTGCCGCGGCAGGCGAATCTACCAGCCCGGCGCGGCAGCGCTCAGCCGGCCACCAGCCGCACCGGCGGGCGCTGCGGCTCGGGTTCGGAGTCGAAGCGCTCGAACCCGGTGTAGCAGAGAAAGTGGCGGTTCGCGGCGCGGCCGAACAGCGTCATGCCAAGCCGGGTGGCCAGTTCATGCCCCATCGCCGTGACACCGTTGCGCGAGACGACGATGGGCACGCCCATCTGCGCCGCCTTCATCACCATCTCGCTGGTCAGGCGGCCGGTGGTGTAGAAGGTCTTGTCGCCGCCATCCACGCCGTGCAGTGCCATCCAGCCGGCACTGGTGTCGATGGCGTTGTGGCGGCCGACGTCCTCGACGAACATCAGCATCTCGGCGCCGCGGAACAGCGCGCAGCCGTGCACCGAACCGGCCTTGCGGTGAATGCTGTTGCGCTGGCGCATGACTTCGAGCATGCCGTGCAAGGTGCCCTGGCGGATGCGGGCGCGCTGGGCGTCGGGCAGCTTGACGCTGTCGACCTGGCCCATCAAGTCACCAAACACCGTGCCCTGGCCGCAGCCCGTGGTGACGACGCGGCGCGCCGTCTTGCGCTCGAAGTCCTCGATGCCGGAGCGTGTCTTGACGGCGGCGGCATCGACATCCCAGTCGACGGTGATCGACTCGACGTCGGTGACGGCGCCGATCAGCCGCTGGTTGCACAGATAGCCCAGCACCAGCAGTTCAGGCGACGCGCCCAGCGTCATCAGGGTGACCAGTTCGCGCTTGTCGACGAACAGCGTCAGCGGCCGCTCGGCCGGGATCGGGATCACGCGCCGCGCGCCGTACTCGTCGAGGATCTCGATCTCGCGCAGCAGCTGGCCTGCGGCCTGCGTCAGGCGCGGCGCGCCAGGCAGGGGCTGCCAGGCCGGCGCGACGTCGAAAGCAGAGGGTTCGGCTGACTCGGTGGGCATCGGACTCGCAGACTACTTCTTCACTGGCGCCGCGGCGGCTGCCGGCGCGGCGGCCATCGCAGGCGTGGGCGCTGCTGCGGGCGCCGCAGCCGGTGGCGTGTAGACGAAAGGCGCGGGCTCGACACAAGCCGGCGTCGCCATCGGCGCGTCAACCTTCTTGCCGGCCTTCTTGGCATCGGCGTGATAAGCCGTCGCCACACGCTCGATCGACTTGCAGAGCTGGAAATTGCCGACGGCGTTGCCGTGCGCCGTTTTCGCGGCGGCCTCGGCGGCCTTGGCTTTGGCTTCATCCGACGCCGGCGGCAGTTTGGCGAGCGCGCCACCAGCGGCCAGCGCCAGGGTGATGAACAGTGCGGTTGCTTTCATGCTGGGTCCTCTTGTGCTCAGGCCTGCGGCGCGCGAGGCGTCATCGTAGCCGGGTCGGTCGGGATCGAACGCTGGGCGGGGATCTTGCCAGCGCGGATGTCGTCGTACCAGAGTTCGTGGTGCTCCTTGGCCCATGCTTCGTCGACCTGGCCGGTGCGCATCGCCTGGTAGGCGCCCTTCATGCCGATCGTGCCCATGTAGATGTGACCCAGGAACAGCGTCATCATCAGCAGCGAGGCCACGGCGTGGATCATGTGGGCGATCTGCATGTCGCCGCGCAGATAAAGCATGCCAGGCACGAGTTGGTCGAGGAACAGCCCTGAACCGACGACGATCAGACCGAAGAAGAACACCCCGGCCCAGAACAAGACCTTCTCGCCGGCGTTGAAGCGGTGCGATGGCACTTCCTGGCCGCCGAACATGCCGCCGGCGCGCTTGAGCCAGGTGATGTCCCCGGCCCGCGGCATGTTGTCGCGGATGAAGGTCAGCAGCACCACCACCAGCGAGACCGCGAACAGCGGGCCGGCGAAGTTGTGCAGGTTCTTCAGCGCATAGGTCAGCCAGCCGAACAAGGTGCTGCCGATGATGGGCAGCATGAAGAACTTGCCGAAGGCCATCACCAGACCGGACACCGCCAGTGCGACGAAGGCGATGGCATTGGTCCAGTGTGCAGCGCGCTCGAAGGGCGTGAAGCGCTCGACGCTGCGACCGGTGTCGGCGCCGTGGCCGCCCATCGAACCCTTGCGCCAGTAGAACAGCCCGATGGCAACGACGACGATGACGAGCAAGGCGCCGCCGTAAGGCAGGATCCAGCGATTGCGCACCTGGCGCCAGGCTTCACCGGCGGTGGTGAAACTGGAACCGGGGTACTTGACGAAGGACTGGATCAGCACGCCTTGTTCGGGGCCACTCATCGTGGTGATACCAGGCTTGTCACCGGAGTCGCGCACCGAGCCCCAGAACGGGGCGTTGTTGCCGGGCTGACTCTTGGCGCGTTCGGCGTTGCTGTCCCCCGGTTTGGGTAGGTCTGGCGCCGTGAAGCCAGCCGGCGGCCCCTTGGCCGCTTCGGTCTGCGCCAGCGCCACGCCGGCGCCCAGCGCCAATGCGGCGGCAAGCAGACCCTGGCGCAGGATGTTCGAGATCTTGGCGTTCATCGCGTCCTCCGGTGGCCTCGTCGTCATTTCGGCGCAGCCGCCGACCTCGAGTACTCGTTCTGCCCCTGCACACGCTGGCGCATCTGCTCTTCCCAACTGGCCTGGTCGCCGGCTTTCCAGCCCGCGGCCACGTACGGGTTCTGCGCCGCATCCCAGGCCTTGGTGTCGCTCTTGCGCACGCTCGTGGTCTGCGGCTGCTCGGTGCAGGCAGACAGCACGACCGCCGCGGCGATCGCTCCCAACAAGGTCGGCATCCTCATGACTTGGTGGCTCCGGTCTTCGGTTGTGGTGTGCTGCCGCCCGCGGCCGGCTTGCCGTAGGCCGTGCCCCAGCCCCAGACTTCGCTGCCCTTGCCGCGCGTCAGCACGCGGGTGCGGAAGATGTCGGCGACGATGTCGCCGTCGCCACCCAGCAGCGCCTTGGTCGCGCACATTTCGGCGCAGGCCG
>JAUYAJ010000118.1 GCA_030693565.1 Rubrivivax sp. | reverse complement strand
TGCTGGCCGCCGACGCGATCTACTTCCCCGACCCGCAGCGCGCCACCGCCGGCATCCACTTTGCCGCCGTGATGCGCGAGCTTGGCATCCACGACGAACTGGCGCCGCGCTTTCGCACCTTCCCGAGCGGCGCCGCCGCGATGCGCGAGATGGCGGCACTGAACGCGCCGCGGCTGATCGGCTGCACCCAGGTGACCGAGATCAACTACACCGACGGCGTTGATCTGGTCGGTCCGCTGCCCGCGCGCTTCGAGCTCGCCACCGGCTACAGCGCCGCGGTCAGCGCGCGTGCGGATGCGCCGGAACTGGCAGCGCGCTTCATGCAGATGCTGGCCGGGCCGGCGGCGCTGGCTTTGCGCCAGGCCGGCGGCTTCGAAGCCTGACACACACAACCGTACCGCTGGAGACAAGAACCATGAAATTCCTCTTCGCCCAAGCCGCGTTCGTACTCGCCGCTGGCTTGTCGGGCTTCGCCGCCCAGGCCCAGGCCCAGGACTACCCGAACCGGCCCATCCGCATCATCGTGCCGTTCTCTGCGGGTGGCGCCGTCGACGGGCCGATGCGTGCCATCGCCGCCGTACTGACCATGCGGCTGTAACATCAGGTGCTGATCGAGTACCGGCCCGGCGCCGGCGCGACGATCGGCAGCGAAATGGTCGCCAAGGCGCCTGCCGACGGCTACACGCTGCTGCTGGCCTCGCAGACCAACGCCATCAGCGCCACGCTGTACACCAAGCTCAGCTTCCACCCGATCGACGACTTCGCGCCCATTTCGCTGCTCGGCCGCGAACCCGGCGTGCTGGTGGTCCATCCGTCGATGCCGGTGAAGACGGTGGCCGAACTCGTGGCTTATGCCAAGGAGCGGCCGGGCGTCGTCAACTACGCCTCGTCGGGCAACGGCAGTGGCCAGCATCTGTTCACGGCGATGTTCGCGTCGATGGCCGGCATCAACATCGTGCATGTGCCTTACCGCGGCAGCGGTCAGGCCATCACCGACCTGGTCGGCGGCACGGTGCCGATGGCCATTCCCGGCACCGCCGCGATGCTGACCCACATCAAGGGCGGCAAGCTGCGCCCGCTGGCCACCACCGGCGTGACGCGCTCGCCGCAGCTGCCCGACGTGCCGACGCTGGCCGAGTCGGGCTTGCCCGGCTATTCGGCTTATGTCTGGATGGGCTTGCTGGCGCCCAAGGGCACGCCAGTGGCCATCATCAACCGGCTCAATACCGAGCTCAAAGCTGCGCTCTCCGCGCCCGAAGTCAAGACCTACATGAGCGAAGCGTCGATCGAAGCCGTGGGCTCGACCCCGGCCCAGTTCGACGCCTACTTCCGCGAGGAGCGCGACCGCTGGGCGCGCATCGTCAAGGAAACCGGCGCCAAGATCGACTGACCCAGTTTCCATGCCCCTGAGATTCCCGAGAGCCACGATGAACGCACAAAGCACCCCCGCCGTCACCGGCGTCGAACACTGGACCGTCAAGAAAACCAAAGACGGCGAGGTCCGCCTTTTCCTGTGGGAAAAGTACGTCGGCTCGCCGGGCGGCAAGCCCGCCGTGCTGTTCGTGCACGGCTCGTCGATGGCCAGCCAGCCCACCTTCGACCTCGTGGTGCCGGGCCGGCCCGACTCGTCGGTGATGGACTGGTTCGCGCAGCGCGGCTTCGTCTGCTGGTGCGTCGACATGGAAGGTTATGGCCGGAGTGACAAGTCGCGCGACATCACCTGCGA
This sequence comes from Rubrivivax sp., assembly GCA_030693565.1. Taxonomy (GTDB): domain Bacteria; phylum Pseudomonadota; class Gammaproteobacteria; order Burkholderiales; family Burkholderiaceae_C; genus Rubrivivax. The sequence continues at coordinate 5,313 of JAUYAJ010000118.1, read as the reverse complement.
CATCGGCAACGGCGCCGACGACCTCGAAGCCGCCACCGACTACATCTTCGCCACCCGCGGCGTGCGCAGCTTCGACACCTACGGCATCTCGTCGGGCGCGCTGCGTGCGGCCACCTTCGCCCAGCGCCATCCGGAGCGGGTCTCGCGGCTGGCGCTGGACGCCTTCGTCTGGACCGGCGAGGGCAGCCCGACGCTGGAGCAGCGGCGCGAGAAGCTGCCCGAGTTCCTGGCCAAGAAGCGCCGCCCGATCGACCGTGCCTTCGTGCACTCGATCTTCGAGCGCGACCATGGCGACTGCGTCGACAAGCGCACCGTCGAAGCCTTCGCCGACGCCATCCTGGCGCTCGACGACTCGATGCCCACCGGCACCTACATCGACATGTGCTCGCGGCTGCCGCTGGTCGACCCGGCCGAGATCGTGATGCCCACCATCGTGATGCGCGGCCAGTTCGACGGCATCGCCGGCATGGACGACCTGATCGAGTTCTTCAAGCGGCTGCCGTCGCCGGGCAAGCAGTTCACCATGCTCAACGGCATCTCGCACGCCAGCTTCCAGCAGAAGAACTACCTCATGGTCTACCAGATCCTGCACGCCTACTTCACCCAGCCGGCGCCGGCTTACACCTCGTCAGCGGCCCATTGACGGCTGGTGCTTGGCGGTTGCCTGATGATTTCCATGAAGCGATAAACCCTGGCCACTATTTATCGCTTTCAATCGTCAACTGAGCTGCGTAGATTCCGTGGGCGGCCAGTCGGCAGCGCGCTGGCCTGAGGGGCATCGGCGCGCTGCCGCGGCGGCGCCCCCTCAGCATTCGAAGGAGACGACATGACCCAGCCTTGCGCCCGACCCGGCAGCCCTGTGTGCGCCAGCGATCCAACGGCCTTGGGTGGTCGTCGCCACGGCCTGGCGCGGCTGGCCGGCCTGAGCGCGCTGGTGCTGGGCACGGCGCTTGCCGGCTCGGCCGCGCAAGCCCAGGCCTGGGTGCCCGACAAGCCGATCACCATCCTGGTCGGCTTTGCGCCCGGCGGCTCGGCCGACCAGATTGCGCGCAACCTGGCGATCGGCGCCAAAGACTTGTCGCCGGTGCCCATCCTCGTCGTCAACCGCCCGGGCGCAGCCGGCACGCTGGCGGCGCAGGCCACGGCGCAGGCCAAGCCCGACGGCTACACGATGTTCGTCGGCGGCGGCAGCGAAACCACGTCGGTGGGCAACCACTCGCCGCTGAACTACGACTCGCGGACCTCGTTCCGCTCCATCATCAAAGTGGCGCGGCTGCCCAGCGTGCTGGTGGTGCGTGCCGACTCGCCTTACGCCGACATGCGCGCGCTGCTGGCGGTGGCCAAGTCGGCGCCGGAGAAGCTGTCCTACGGCTCGACGGGGCAGGGCGGCATCTTCCACTCGACCGCGCTGGTGCGGGAGAAGATCAGCGGCATCAAGCTGCTGCACGTGCCCTACAAAGGCGCGGCGGAGTCCTTGCTGGCACTGGCCGGCGGCCAGGTCGACATGGCCTTCGGCGCCCCCGACGAAGTGCGCGCGCTGGTCAGCGGCGGGCGGCTGCGGCCGATCGCGGTGTTCTCACGCACCCGCGTGCCGGCTTACCCCGACGTGCCGACGATGACCGAGCTGGGCTACCCGGTGGCGATCGACAACATGAAGGGCTTGATGGCGCCGGCCGGCCTGCCCGACCCGGTCTACCAGTGGCTGTTCGAGACCTTCCGCAAAGCGATGCAATCGGCCGAGTTTCAGCAATACGCCCGCACGGCTGGGCTGAACATCGACTTCGCCGACGGCCCGGCTTTCCAGCGCGACATCAACGACGGCTACGAAGCCATCGGCCGCGCGCTGCAAAAGTAAGGCCGGCTGATGGCTGCTGCGCTGAACGCCGTCGACACCACCACGCCACCCGGGAAGGTCGACAGGGTCGACAGGGTCGGTATGGTCGGCCTGGGCGTGATGGGCGCCGGCATTGCCGGCTGCCTGCTGCGCAAAGGTTTTGCGCTGCACGTGCACAACCGCAGCGCCGCCAAGCTGGCATCGCTGCTGGCTCTGGGCGCGCAAGCCGGCGGGCTAGCCGAACTCGGCCGCCACAGCCGCGTCGTCGTGCTCAGCCTGCCCGACACCGCCGCCGTCGAGGCCGTGCTGTTCGGTGCCGACGGCCTGGCGTCAACGCTGGCGCCGGGCAGCTGCGTGATCGACACCAGCACCATCGCCGCCGCCGCCACGCGGCAGTTCGCGCAGCAGCTGGCGGCCGCCGGCATCACGCTGCTGGACGCGCCGGTCAGCGGCGGCCAGCAAGGCGCAGAACAAGGCACGCTGGTCTGCATGGTGGGCGGCGAGCGGGCGGCGTTCGACGCCTGCGCGCCGGTGTTCGCTGCTTTCAGCGCGCGCGCCGTGCACCTGGGCGGGCCGGGCGCCGGCCAGGTCACCAAAGCCTGCAACCAGGTGGCGGTGACGGGGGCGATGCTCGGCGTGGCCGAAGCGTTGGCGCTGGCGCGGCGCGAAGGCGTGGACCCAGCGGCGGTGCGCGAGGTGTTGATGGGCGGCTCGGCGCGCAGCTTCTCGCTCGACAAACATGGCCAGCGCATCGTCGACCAGGCGTTCGAGCCCGGTTTTCGCGCCGTGCTGATGCGCAAGGACTTGCGGCTGGCGCTGGACAACGGCGCCGCGCGCGGCGCTTACATGCCGTTGACCACGCTGGCCGAGCAGCTGCTCGACGCGCTGTGCGAAGACGGGCGCGGCGAGCGCGACTGGAGCGTGCTGGGCGCGCTCTTCGCCGAGCGCGGCGGCGCCTGAGTGCGCTTCACTGCAAGCGGCTGGGCAGCGAAAAATCGACCTCTTCGACCACCAGCGCCTTGAGCTGGCGCACCAGCGGGCGGATGTCGTCGCGCCGGGCCTGGAAGGTGTAGGCCAGCACCGGCAGCGCCGGCCGGCTGTCGAGCACCACGGCCTCGCCGCGGCGCACCAGCGGCGCCAGCCAGGCCTCGGGCAGGAAGCTGATGCCGACCCCGGCCACCACCAGCCCGGCGATCGCGGCCAGGTTGTTGCAGCGCAGCCGGCGGCCGACCTCGAAGTCGTTGGCGAGCAGCCAGTTGTCGAACTCGCGCGCCGAACCGGCGTCGGTGGGCATGGTGATCACCGCCAGGCTGGCCAGCAGCTCGGGCGTCAGCGTGCGCCGCTCACCGACCAGCGCCGGTGCCGCGGCCCACACAAAGCGCACCTTGGCGATCGGCTGGCTGGACAGCGCGGTGCGCGTCGAGCTGCCGGCAACGACGGCGAAGTCGAGCTCGCCGCTTTCCACCCGCTCCTCGAGCGCGCGGCCGAGGTCGACATGGGGTTCGAGCACCAGTTCGGGATAGACCTTGCGCGCGCGCGCCACGAAGCGCGGCAGCCAGCTCAGCGCCGCCAGTTCGCCAACGCCGAAGCGGCACACGCCGCGCACCGACGCCGCGCCGGCCAGGCTCTCGACCAGGTCGTCGGCGGTGCGCAACAGCTTGCGCGCCTGCGGCAGCAGCGCCTGGCCGGCAGGCGTGAGCACGCTGCGGTGGCCGGAGCGGTCGAACAGGTTCTGGCCCAGCTGCGACTCGAGCTCGGCGATGCGTTTGGACAGCGACGACTGCGACAAGTGCAGCCGGCCGGCGGCGAGCGCGAAGTTGGCCAGCGAGGCCGCCCAGTAAAAAGCCTCGACCTGCTTGAGCGTCAGCATCGTGCGCCATCTCCGAAGTCGATAGGATTCGCGGCGAATATATCGCCTGACCTCTCCCTCAACCGGCCGCAGCCGCGGCCATGCACCACCTCTTCGAGAGGCTAACGCCATGCAGCAAGTCGGTTTCCGTATCCTTCCCCGCGTCGACACCGACCCGGCCCTGGTGGCCTTGTTCGCCGGCCTGCCGACCTCGATCGTCAGCGACAACCTGGGCCGACTCACCGGCAGCTGGGGCCTGCAGCCCTACCACCGGCCCGGCACGCCGCTGCTGGGCCCGGCGCTGACGGTGCGCGTGCGCGGTGGCGACAACCTGATGATCCACAAAGCCTTGCAGATGGGCCGGCCCGGCGACGTGCTGGTGATCGACGGCAACGGCTGCCTGGACCGCGCGCTGTTCGGCGAGATCATGAAACGTGTTGCCCAGCACCGCGGCTTTGCCGGCGTCGTCATCGACGGCGCGATCCGCGACGTGGCGGCCTACCGCGCCGACAGCTTTCCCTGCTACGCGCGCGGCATCTGCCACCGCGGGCCGTACAAGGACGGCCCGGGCGAGGTCAACGTGGCGGTCAGCATCAGCGGCATGGTGGTGAACGCTGGCGACATCGTCATCGGCGACGACGACGGCGTGGCCTTCATCGCCCCGGCCGACGCGCGCGCCGTTGCCGATGCCTCGCGCGCCAAGGCCGACGCCGAGGCCGCGGTGTTCGAGGCCATTGCCGCCGGCCGCTATGACGACGCCTGGATCGACCAGACGCTGCGCGCGCGCAACGTGCTGCCCGCGTGATGGGCCGGCTGCAGCGCATCCTCTCGCTGGAAGACTTCGAGCCGGCGGCGCGGCGCCACTTGCCGGGGCCGGTGTTCGCTTACGTCAACGGCGGCGTCGAGGACGGCCGCGCGACGCATGACAACCGCGCCGCCTTCGACGAACTGGGCTTCATCCCGCGCAACGTCGTCGACGTCTCGCGGCGCACGACCGAGACGACGCTGTTCGGCGAGCGCCAGGCAGCGCCTTTCGGCATCGCGCCGATGGGCATCAGCGCGCTGTCGGCCTACCGCGGCGACCTCGTGCAGGCGCGCGCGGCGCGCGACCGCGGCATTCCGATGATCATGAGCGGCTCGTCGCTGATGCGCATGGAAGACGTGGTCGCCGAATGCCCGGCGACCTGGTTCCAGGCCTACCTGCCGGGCGAACCCGCGCGCATTGCCGCGCTGGTCGAGCGGGTGGCCGCGGCCGGCTTCGGCACCTTGGTGCTGACGGTCGACGCGCAAATCCAGGCCAACCGCGAGAACAACGTGCGCGCCGGCTTTTCGACGCCGCTGCGGCCCAGCCTGCGCCTGGCCTGGGACGGCCTGACCCACCCGCGCTGGCTGTTCGGCACCGCGCTGCGCACGCTGCTGAATCACGGCCTGCCGCACTTCGAAAACAGCTACCGCGAGCGCGGCGTGCCCATCATTTCGGCCAACGTCTTGCGCGACTTCGGCACCCGCGACCACCTGACCTGGGAGCATGTGCGCCAGGTGCGCCAGCAGTGGCGTGGCCGACTCGTCATCAAGGGCGTGATGGCGGTGGCCGACGGCGTCAACGCGCGTGACGCCGGCGCCGACGCCA
>JAUYAJ010000113.1 GCA_030693565.1 Rubrivivax sp. | reverse complement strand
CGGCGTCGTCGGAGATTGCCAGCGGCAGCACCGACCTCAGCCAGCGCACCGAGGAAACCGCCAGCAACCTGCAAAAGACGGCCAGTGCGCTCGAAGAGCTCACCGGCACCGTGCAGCAGTCGGCCGGCTCGGCGCAGCAAGCCAGCGTGCTGGCGGCTTCGGCAGCCGACGTCGCCAAGAAGGGCGGCACGGCAGTGGCCCAGGTCGTGACCACGATGGACCAGATCCAGGCCAGCAGCCGCAAGATCTCCGACATCATCGGCGTCATCGACGGCATTGCCTTCCAGACCAACATCCTGGCGCTCAATGCCGCGGTGGAGGCGGCGCGGGCCGGCGAACAAGGGCGCGGCTTTGCCGTCGTCGCCAGCGAAGTGCGCAGCCTGGCGCAGCGCAGCGCTGACGCGGCGCGCGAGATCAAGACCTTGATCGGCGCCAGCGTCGAACGGGTGGAATCGGGTTCGCGCCTGGTTCAGGATGCCGGCGGCACGATGAACGAGATCGTTGCCAGCGTGCAGCGCGTGGCCGACATCATCGGCGAGATCACCCATTCGTCAGGCGAGCAAAGCACAGGCATCGGCGAGGTCAACCAGGCCATCGGCGAGCTCGACCAGATGACGCAGCAGAACGCCGCGCTGGTCGAGGAATCGGCCGCCGCCGCCGACAGCCTGAAGTCGCAGGCCGTGCGCCTGTCCGAAGTGGTGCAACGCTTTGTGCTGCCCGACAACGCCGGGCTGCGTCCGGCGCCGAAGGCGTCCGAGCCGGCCCACAAAGTGGCGGCGCGCGACGTCATTCAGCGCCTGCCGCAGCCGCCGCGGCCCGTCGCGGCCAAGAAGGCCGCCGCGGCCGGATCCGACGACTGGGAATCGTTCTAAACGCCCGCCGGGCGGCTGCGGTCAGACTGCGCCGGCCCGGCGCAACGTTTCCAGCACCGGCCGGCGCAACACCTCGCGCAGCCCCCACCAGCCGGCCGCCAGCGCCAGCAGCGCGCCGGTGAGCATGCCGACCAGCGGCACCCAGGGTGACGGGTTCCAGCTGAACTCGAAGGCATAACGCGCGAGCAGCCAACCCACGGCGATGGCCGCCAACGAGGCCAGCAAGCCCGCCAGCGCACCCACGCCGAGCAGCTCGGCGCGCTGCACCTGCGCCAGCAAGCGGCCACCGGCGCCGAGCGCGCGCATGATGGCGAACTCGCGCGCGCGTGCTTCACGCGTGGCGCTGACCGCGGCGAACAGCACCACCAGCCCGGCCATCAGCGTGAAGCCGAACAGGAACTCCACCGCGCGGATCACCTGGTCGAGCACACGCTGCAACTGCGCCACCGAGGCCGAGACGTCGACGTTCGTGATGTTCGGGAATTCGCGGCTCAGCAGGCGGTCGAAGCCCGGCGTCGGCGGCGCGCGAAAGGCGCTGATGTAGGTCACCGGCACGTCGGTCAGCGTCGAGGTCGGAAACAGCACGAAGAAGTTGACCCGCATCGACGCCCAGTCGACCTTGCGCAAGCTGGTGATGCGGCCCTCTTTGAGCTGGCCGGCGATGTCGAAGCGCAGCACGTCACCGAGCTTCATGCCGAGCGACTGCGCCAAGCCTTCCTCGACCGACAGGCCGCCGTCTTCCTCGGCCGTCCAGCGGCCACCGACGACCAGGTTGTGCGGCGGCAGGCTGGCGTCGTGGCTGAGGTTGAACTCGCGCTCGACCAGGCGGCTGGAGCGCGCGTCGGTGAAGCTGCCCGCGCCCACGCTCTGGTCGTTGATCGCGACCAGCCGGCCGCGGATCATCGGATACCAGTCGTAGCCTTTGACGCCGGCTTCGTCGAGCCGGGCGCGGAAAGCCGGGCCCTGGTCGGGTTGCAGGTTGATGACAAAGCGGTTGGGCGCGTCGGGCGGCGAGGCCTGGCGCCAGCTGCTGATGAGGTCGGTGCGCAGCAGCACCAGCAGCACCAGCGCCAGCATGCCCACTGCCAGCGCCGACACCTGGAGCACGGCGAAGGCCGGCCGGGCCGCGATCTGGCGTGTCGCCAGCACCAGCCAGCGCGGCGCGCGCGTTTCCGGCACGGCGCGCTGGAGCAGCATCACGCAGAGCCAGGACAGCAGCGCGAACACCGCCACCGCCGCCGCGAAACCGCCGACCGCGATGGCACCGAGCTTGAGGTCGGACGACACCGCCATCAGCAGCGCAACAAAACCGCCGGCACCGGCCAAGAGCACCAGCAGCGAGCTGGCCTTGAGTGCGCCGACCTCGCGCCGGATCACTCGCAGCGGCGGCACCCGGGCCAGCTGCAGCACCGGCGGCAGCCCGAAGCCCAGCAGCAGCGTCATGCCCACGCCGATGCCGAAAAGCGCTGGCCAGGCGCTGGGCGCCGGCAGTGCGGCGTCCACCAGGCCGGCCAGCAGCAGCACGAAGACGTAGTGCACGGCGAAGCCGATCAACACGCCGGCCAGGCTGGCGAGCAGGCCGACGAAGCCGAACTCCAGCGTGTAAGCGCCGGCGATGCGGCGCTGCGACAGGCCGAGCACGCGCAGCATCGCGCAGTCGTCGAGGTGGCGCGACGCGAAGTCGCGCGCCGCAATGCCCACCGCCACCGCCGACAGCAGCGCCGCCAGCAGCGCCACCAGGTTGAGGAATTTCTCGGCGCGGTCCAGCGTCT
>JAUYAJ010000111.1 GCA_030693565.1 Rubrivivax sp. | reverse complement strand
GGCACGATGACGATGCCGTCGTCATCGGCGATCACGACGTCGCCCGGGTTCACAAGCGCGCCGCCGCAGACCACCGGGATGTTGACCGAGCCCAGCGTGGACTTGACCGTGCCTTTGGCACTGATCGCGCGCGAGAACACCGGGAACAGCATCTCGGTCAGGTCCTTGACGTCACGCACACCGCCTTCGATGACCAGGCCGACGGCGCCACGGGCGCGAAAACTGGTCGCCAGCAGGTCGCCAAAAAAGCCGTCGGTGTTGTCGGCGGTGCAGGCGGCGACGACGACGTCGCCTTCGCGGATCTGCTCGGCCGCCACATGCATCATCCAGTTGTCGCCCGGCTGCAGCAGCACGGTGATGGCCGTGCCGCACAGGCGCGCGCCGGTGTAGATCGGCCGCATCTCGGGCTTCATCAGCCCGACCCGTCCCATCGCCTCGTGCACGGTGGCGACACCGAAGCCGGCCAGCCGGTCCACGGCCACGCGGTCAGCGCGCTGGATGTTGCGTTTGACGACGCCCAATTCGTACATGGTCACTGTCCTTTGGCTTTGAGTGCAGCGTCGAGCCGCGGGTAGACGCGGCGCGCGTTGCCTTCGTAGATCTGCTGTTTCTGCGGCGCCGAGAGCAGCGTCGACGCTTCGATGTAGCGCTTGGTGTCGTCGAAATACTGGCCGGTCTCGGGGTCGATGCCGCGCACGGCGCCGATCATCTCGCTGGCGAACAGAATGTTCTTGACCGGGATCACGGTGGTCAGCAGGTCGATGCCGGGCTGGTGGTAGACGCAGGTGTCGAAGAAGATGTTGTTCAGCAAGTGGTCTTGCAGCAGCGGCTTCTTGAGCTCCTGCGCCAGGCCGCGGAAACGCCCCCAGTGGTAGGGCACGGCGCCGCCGCCATGCGGCACGATGAAGCGCAGCGTCGGGAATTCCTTGAACAGGTCGCTGGTCAGGCACTGCATGAAGGCCGTGGTGTCGGCATTCAGGTAATGCGCCCCAGTGGTGTGGAAGCAGGCATTGCAGCTGGTGCTGACATGCACCATCGCCGGGATGTCGTACTCGACCATCTTTTCGTAGACCGGGTACCAGTGGCGGTCGCTCAGCGGCGGGCTGGTCCAGTGGCCGCCCGACGGGTCGGGGTTCAGGTTGATCGCCACGTTGCCGTATTGCTCGACGCATTTGACCAGCTCGGGGATGCAGCTGGCCGGGTCGACGCCCGGGCTTTGCGGCAGCATCGCCGCCGGGATGAAATGGTCAGGGAACAGCTGGCTGACGCGGTAGCACAGCTCGTTGCAGATCGCCGCCCAGGTGCTGCTGACCTCGAAGTCGCCGATGTGGTGGGCCATGAAGCTGGCGCGCGGGCTGAAGATCGTCAGGTCCAGGCCGCGCTCCTTCATCAGGCGCAGCTGGTTGGTCTGGATCGACTCGCGCAACTCGTCGTCGCTGATCTTCAGGTCGGCCACGCGGGGCTTGGCCGCGGGGTCCTTGATGCCGGCGATCTGCTGGTTGCGCCAGTTCTCCAGCGCCTTGGGCGCCGTCGTGTAGTGGCCGTGGCAGTCGATGATCATGCTTGTCTGTCTCCTCGCACTGTGTCGGTTGCCGTTCCGGCCGGCGTCATGCCCTGGCGGCGCTTGGCGTCGCTCGCCTGCGGCGAGGCCATGAAGTCGAGCAGCGCGCGCACCGCGTCGGCCTGCGCCGAGGCGGCGCCAACGGCGGCCGAAAACGTCGTGATGTATTGAACCGCCGCCGGCAGCGTGCCGACGACTTCGATGCCTTCCAGGTGCATCAGCTCGCTGAGCTGCTGGAAACCGAGCTCGACCTCGCCGCGCGCAACCAGGCTGCCCACCGGCACGCCGGGCGGCGCCAGCACGGTCTTGTCCTTGAGCTGCTCGCTCAAGCCCCAGCGCTCGAAGAGCTTGCCCAGGTGGTTGCCGCTGGGCCCGGTCGAGTAGCTGATGCTGCGCGCCGCCAGCAGCGCCTGGCGCAGCGCGTCTTCCGAGTCGACGCGCGGATGCGGCGCGCCGGCGCGCACCGCGATCGCGACCGGCGAGTGCACCAGGTCGACCCGGCTGCCCGGCAGCAGATGGCCCGAGGCGAGCAGGCGCTCGAGCGCGTCCGACGCCAGCACGACGACGTCGAAGACCTCGCCGGCCTGCACGCGCCGGGCGGCGTCGACGCCACCAACGGCCTCGATCACCACCGGCACGCCGCTGCGCTGCGCATAGGCGGCGCCGAGCTCGGCCAGCAGCTGGCGCGTGGCCATCGACGAGATGCCGGTGATTGCCGTCATGTCAGCACCTCGCCGGCTGGCGGGCATGGGAAGCAGGGTTGGACATCGGAAGCCAGGTTCTCCGGGCAAGACTGGGGAAAATACATTCTGGGCACGCTTGAGCCATGCATCAAGTCGAGTTCGACACTAGCTGTCAGGCCGAAACGGCATAACATGCCCGCATGGACTTCAAGCAGCTCGACTATTTCGTGCGTGTCGCCGAACTGGGCAGCTTCACCCGCGCATCGGCTTACCTGGCGGTGGCGCAGCCGGCGCTGAGCCGGCAGATCCGCGCGCTCGAAGTCGAGTTGCACCAGCCGCTGTTCAACCGCAACGGCCGCGGCATCACCCTCACCGAGGCCGGCAAGCGCCTGCTCGCCCATGGCCGGGGCATCCTGCAGCAGGTCGACCGCGCGCGCCAGGACCTGGAAGACCATCGCGGCGCGGCCTCCGGCCATGTCGCCATCGGCGTGCCGCCCAGCGTCAGCCGCGCTCTCACCGGCCCTCTGGTCGACGCCTTCCGCGAGCGCTTCCCGAAAGCCGCGCTGACCATGGTCGAAGGCTTGTCGACCTACGTGCTCGAATGGCTGGTGCTGGGGCGCGTCGACTGCGCCGTGGTCTACAACGTCAACCCGGCGAGCACCATCGACCTGCTGCCGGTGCTGGACGAAGCGCTGTACCTGGTGACGGCGCGACAACCCGGCGACAGCGGCCCGCTGGTCGGTGCGCCGGTCACGCTGGCCGAAGTGGCCGAGCGCGAACTGGTGATCCCGAGCCGGCCGCACTCGATCCGCATGCTGCTGGAAACCGCGCTGGCCGGCGCCGGCCACAAGCCGCGGGTGGCACTCGAAATTGAAAGCGTGCCGGCCATCCTCGACCTGGTGGAGCGGCACCCGCTGCACGCTGTGCTGTCGCTGAAGGCGATCCGCACCCGCGGCCGCGAGCTCGACTTCAGCGCGCGCCCGATCGGCGACCACGGTTTGACCTCCACCTTGTGGATCGCCACCTCGACCCAGCGGCCGCGCGGCCCCCTGGTTGACCAGTCGGTGGCGCTGCTGCGGGAACTGATGCTGGCGCTGTGGAAATGACGGCCGCGGCGGCACTGTTGCTGGCGCGCCGCAGCCGATAGCCGAGCGCAAGACAAGGGCACTGGGCCCGCGCATCATCGCCTCCTCTGTCACGCCCCCAGGAGCAGCCAATGGCCCAATTGAACGTCAACGGTCAGGTTCGCGATGTCGACATCGAGGCCGACACACCTTTGCTCTGGGTATTGCGCGAACAGCTCGGGCTGACCGGCACCAAGTACGGCTGCGGCATCGCCCAGTGCGGCGCCTGCACCGTGCACATCGACGGCGTGCCGACACGATCCTGCGTGCGGCCGCTGTCCAGCGTGCCGGCCAGCGCCAAGATCGTCACCATCGAAGGCCTGTCCAAGGACGGCTCGCACCCGGTGCAGAAAGCCTGGGCCGCGCTCGACGTGCCGCAGTGCGGCTACTGCCAGAGCGGCATGATCATGGCCGCCGCCGCGCTCCTGAAAGACAAGCCGCGGCCGACCGACGCCGACATCGACGCCGCGATGACCAACATCTGCCGCTGCGGCACCTACAACCGGGTGCGGGCGGCGATCCACGTCGTCGCCAGGGGCGGCGACGCGCGCACGGCCGGCCTGGACATCGTGCACGTCACCCGGAGCCTGACATGAGCGCCGCCCTGCAGGCGCTGGGCGCCACGCTGTCGCGGCGCGAGTTCCTCGGCAGCGCCGCTGCCGGCTCGCTGGTGCTGGGCTTTCACATCCCGCTGGCGGCCCAGGCTGCAACGCGCGAGATCAATGCCTGGGTCGTCGTCCAGCCCGATGACCGGGTGATCATCCGCATCGCGCGCTCGGAGATGGGCCAGGGCTCGCTGACCGGGCTGGCCCAGTTGGTGGCCGAAGAGCTGGAATGCGACTGGTCCAAGGTCACGACCGAATACCCGACCCCGGGCCAGAACCTGGCGCGCAACCGCGCCTGGGGCAATTTTTCCACCGGCGGCAGCCGCGGCATCCGCGAGTCGCACGACTACGTGCGCAAAGGCGGGGCGGCCGCGCGGACCTTGCTGGTGCAGGCCGCGGCCGCCGAATGGAAGGTGCCGGCCGCCGAATGCAGCGCTGCCAGCAGCCGCATCACGCACGCCGCCAGCGGACGCAGCACCAGCTACGGCAAGGTGGCAGCGGCGGCGGCCCAGCTGACGCCGCCGACCGAGGTGGCGCTGAAAGACCCGTCGACCTGGAAGCTGGTGGGCAAGCGGCTGGCGCGGCTGGACACGGTGGAGAAAACCACCGGCGCGCTGGTCTACGGCAGCGACCTGCAGATGCCCGGCCTGCTCAACGCCGCCATCCGCGACTGCCCGGTGTTCGGCGGCAAGCTCAAAAGCTTCGACGCCGCTGCCGTGGCGTCACGGCCCGGCGTCAAGCGGGTGGTGCGCGTCAACGACAGCGCGGTCGCCGTCGTCGCCGACACCTGGTGGCATGCGAAGACCGCGCTCGACGCGCTGCCGATCGAATGGGACAACGGCCCCCACGCCAACGCCTCCAGCGCCAGCTTCGCCGCGACGATGAAGGCCGGGCTGGACGCCACGGACGCGGTGGTCGGCAACCAGAACGGCAATGCGCGCGAAGCGATCGCCGCCGCGCCGCGCAAGCTCGAAGCGGTGTATTCCTACCCGCACCAGAACCACGCCACGATGGAGACCATGAACGCGACGGCGCGCTGGACGCCCGAGCGCTGCGAAGTCTGGACGCCGACGCAGAACGGCGAGGCCGCGCTCGCCGCCGCCGCCGAAGCCGCCGGCCTGCCGCCGGCCCAATGCGAGGTCTACAAGATCGCTCTGGGCGGTGGCTTCGGCCGCCGCGGCGCGGTGCACGACTGGGTGCGCCAGGCGGTGGCGATCGCCAGGCAGTTCCCGGGCACGCCGGTCAAGCTGATGTGGTCGCGCGAGGAAGACATGCTGCACGGCCTGTTCCACCCCGTCACGCAGTGCAAGCTCAGCGCCGGCCTGGACGCGCAAGGCGAGATCACCGGGCTGCACATGCGCATCTCCGGGCAGTCGATCCTGGCCGGCATCTTCCCGCAGAACATCCGCGACGGCCGCGACCCGGTGGTGTTCCAAGGCCTCAACGCCAGCGGGCCCGAGGCCGCCATCGGCTACAGCTTCCCGGCGCTGCTGATCGACCACGCCATGCGCAACCCCTCGGTGCCGCCGGGCTTCTGGCGCGGCGTCAACCTGAACCAGAACGCGATCTACCTTGAGTCCTTCATCGACGAGATCGCCCACGCCACCGGCCAGGACCCGCTGGCGCTGCGGCGCAAGCTGATGAGCAAACACCCCAAGCACCTGGCGGTGCTGAACGCCGCCGCCGAACGCGCCGGCTGGGGCAAGCCGGCGCCCGACGTCGGCGGCCAGAAGGTATTCCGCGGCCTGGCACAAACCCATGGCTTCGGCAGCTACGTGGCCGCTTGCGCCGAAGTCTCGGTCAGCACCGACGGCGTGCTCAAGGTGCACCGCATCGTCGCCGCCACCGACTGCGGCCACGCCGTCAACCCGCAGCAGATCGAAGCCCAGGTCGAGGGCTCCTTCGTCTACGGTCTGACGGCGGCGCTGTACGGCGAATGCACGCTGAAGGATGGCCGCATCGAGCAGGACAACTTCCACACCTACCCGATGATGCGCATCCACGAGATGCCCAAGGTCGAGACCGTCATCGTGCCCAGCGGC
>JAUYAJ010000106.1 GCA_030693565.1 Rubrivivax sp. | reverse complement strand
CTGCGTCGGGCTGACGCCATCTTCATCGAGGAATTGCGCTCCACCATCGAGCCGAATTCCGGCAAGACTTGGTACGACCTGACCAGTCAGGCGTTTACCGTCTTCCTGCCGGTCAAGAGCGTGGGCGTGATGGGCGATGGCCGAACCTATGACTATGTGGTGGCCTTGCGTGCGGTGCAAACCAGCGATTTCATGACCGCCGACTGGGCTGAGTTGCCCTATGCGCTGTTGAAGAAGGTGTCGAGCCGCATCATCAACGAAGTGCGCGGCATCAACCGCGTGACCTACGACGTCAGCAGCAAGCCGCCGGCGACGATCGAGTGGGAGTGAGGGGGGGTTAGTTTTTGAGGGTTCGGGGACTATCGGAGACTATCGGGAACAGCGCTGGGAAGCGCTTTCAGGCCCTCGCAAGTGATTGATTGAGAATCGGTTTCCGGTTTGGAGCGCCAAACGAGCTCTCGCGGACTATTGGCAACGATCGCTGGCAAGCGAGAAGTTTTGACGGAATGGCTGACGGTCAAAACTCGACAGCGGCCGTCTACATCACATCGCAGAAAGCGACAAGTCGAATCACCCTGAGGGCCGTGCCGATCGGTCGCATCGTTGACGGCCGTTCGAGCGGCACGATGCACAGCTCCACAGCCGTCGCAATTCGTCAAGGGCGCGCGGGACAGGACCCTGAGTCATCGTGGTTGCCCCGTCACCGTAAGCTTCCGCGGGCATCGGGCGCAAGTCGCGACCCATTGCAACCCATCGCCCTCTTCAAGCGCGCGTGACAGAGGTACGGCTCAACCAGCGAGTCGATGGCCGCGCCGTCGAGATCAACGACGGCACCTTTGGCCACGCCCTTCAAGTCACGCTGCATTCCTGCCCAAAGGCCTTCGATCTGCTGATGCTCCTTGGGTGAGCTGCTCGGCGATCGACAGAACCTTGTCACGTCATACGCCCTTGCGCGCGCTGGGCCGGACAGCGGGGAAGGTGCGTGTCCGGCGCTGCAGGGTGTCGCATGAGCTTCACCTGAACGTGTCGAGCAGTTGAAACCTTGCTCAGCTTGCGTCGGGCTGCACGGCCGGCGCGGCCCGTTTGAAGGCATCGAGCTTGCCGCATGCTGCATCCACAGCGCTGATCAGCGGCCACCGCGACATGTCGACCTTGAACCGGCGCGCGCTTTCGACCTGCGGCACGAGGTAGACGTCGGCCAGCGTTGGCGCCCCGCCGAAGCAGTAGCCCCCGCGCTGCGTGTCCTGTGCCAGCAGCGATTCAATGGCGTCGAAGCCGTCGGCGATCCAGCGCCCGCACCAGCGATTGATCGCGGCCTCGTCGGCGCCGAAGTCCTGGCGCAACGACTCCAGGATCCGCCGGTTGTTCACCGGGTGGATGTCGCAGCCGACGATGGCGGCCAGCGCGCGCACACGGACGCGACGGTCGCGATTGGACGGCAGAAGCGCCGGGGTCGGATGTCGTTCTTCCAGCCACTCGATGATGGCCGGCGACTGGGTCAGCACCTGGTCCTCCAGCTGCAGCGCCGGCACCAGGCCCTGCGGGTTGAGCGCCTTGTAGGCGCTGCCCAGATGCTGCTCGGTGCGCAGGTCGACGGCGACCTGCTCGTAGGCCAAGCCCTTCAGGTTGAGCGCGATGCGCAGCCGGTGCGAGGTGCCGCTGCGGAAGAAGCCGTGGAGCTTCATGAGGACCTCACTCCGCTGAGCCAACGTGAAGCACGATGCTGCCGACACCTTCGACACTGCCATCGATCCGCTCGCTGGCGACGACCGGACCGACGCCTTCTGGCGTGCCGGTGAAGATCAGGTCGCCGGGCTGCAGGTGGTAGAACTTGGACAGGTCGGAGATCAGTTCGGGGATGTTCCAGATCAGCTTGTCGACGTTCGACTGCTGTTTGGTCACGCCGTTCACGCGCAGCTCCAGCGTGCCCTGGTCGATGACCTTGCCGGGCATCGGCACCACCTCGGAGACGACCGAGCCTTCCTCGATGTCCTTGCCCAGGTCCCAGGGGCGGCCCTTGTCGCGCGCCACCAGTTGCAGGTCGCGCCGCGTCATGTCCAGGCCGCAGGCGTAGCCGTAGATGATGGAAGCCGCTTCGGACTCGGGCACCCGGAACCCGACTTTGCCGACCACCAGCACCAGTTCCATTTCGTAGTGGTAATTCTCCGTGCCCGGGGGATAGGCCACGGTGGCACCCGACTCCACCAAGGTGTCGGGCGACTTGGTGAAATAGAACGGCACCTCGACGCTCTTGTCCACAGGGCGGCCCATCTCGACGGCATGCGCGTGGTAGTTTCGGCCGACGCAGAAGATGCGGTTGATGGGCAGGCGTTCGTCCTTGCCGCGCACAGGCAGCGAGCGCACGGGTGGCGGGGTCCAGAGGTAGGTGGTGGTCATGGTGTGCTTTCAAGTAAGGCAGATCAGTCGCGCCGCTCGAACACGCCGAGCTTCTTGTGCAGCGGTGTTTCGTCGGCGATGAAGATGAAGGCCGGCGCGCTGGCCGAGCGGTTGGCCAGGGTGACCGCGGTGCAGCCCGGTGCGCAGCAGGTGTCGGCCTCGGTCAGCGCGAAGCGTTGGTTACCAGAACGCGCCGAGGCTTGCGTGCGTGCCGCAGGCGCGACAGGGCTAGATACGCGCACCCATGCCCCAGGGTTCCGGCACAAGCGCCACGATGCGACGATAGAACTGGCGGAACCACTCGCTGTTCGGTGCGCCCGGGCCGAGCAGCGGGTCCTTGTTCGCGGCAAACGCGAGGGCGATCTCGTCCCAGTCCTGCGTGCCGAGTATTTCGCATGCCCTGGGCAGGACCTCGGCTTCCTCCTGCGCCATGTGCCTGTAGTTGAACGCCGCATAGGTCGTGACCTTGGCGCTGAACTCCCGCGCGGCGCCAGGAATCTCGGCCTCCATTCGACCCAGCAGGTTCTTCAGCGCCTCCAGGTGCGGTCGGCTGCTGGCATGTTGCCGCGTCAGGTCGTCGAGCGTGGCGTCGAGTTCGTGGCTGCGCGCACGGATGCGGGGGAACAGCACTTCGTCCTCCTTGGGATGGTGCATCGCCTCGGGAAACTCGTCGATGTAGTAAACGATCGACCACAGCAGCTTGTAGTCGGGTGTCAGTTTGCCCAGCGCCATGTCGTCGGCAACATGCTTCAAGGCGTCGATCACGGCGGCCAGCGTGCGGTGTTCGCCCTTGATGATGTCAAGGGCCTGCTGCTGAGAGTTCATGGTTGGATCCTTCGATGCTTCACGGTGTCAGACGCCGAGGTACTGATGAACGATCTCGGGCTGTTCCCTCAGGGCGTCCGAGTCGCCTTGCCAGACGACGCGGCCCTTTTCCAGCACAAAGTGCCGGTCGGCCAGGCGCAGCAGGCGGCCCACGTTCTTGTCGATCACGATCTGGGCCAGTCCCTCGCGCTTCAGCTCGGCCAGCGTTTGCCAGATCTCCTCCCGGATCACCGGCGCCAGGCCCTCGGTCGCCTCGTCGAGCACCAGCAGGCGCGGATTGGTCATCAAGGCGCGGCCTATGGCGAGCATCTGCTGCTCGCCACCGGAGAGCTGCCAGCCCAGGTTGTTGCGGCGCTCCTTGAGCCGTGGCCACAAGTCGTAGACCCGCTCCAGCGTCCAGGGTCGGGCGCTGCCGCCGCCCGGCCGGGCCGGCCGCGCGGTGGCGATCAGGTTCTCCTCGACACTGAGTTCGCTGAAGATCTGCCGGCCCTCCGGCACCAGCGCCAGTCCCTGGCGGGCGATGCGATGCGAGGCTTGCCCGTTGGTGCGCAAGCCGTCCACCTCGATGTCGCCGCCGGTGGCGGGCAACATGCCGAACAGGCACTTGATGGTGGTCGAACGACCCATGCCGTTGCGGCCCAGCAGGGTGACGACCTGGCCGGGCAGGACGTCGAAGGACACGTCGAACAAGACCTGCGCGCGGCCATAACCGGCTTGCAGGCCGCGCACCGAGAGGTAGGGGTGATTCATGTGTGCACCTTCAGATCGTCTCTTCGCCCAGGTACACCGCACGCACCTCGGGATGCTCGCGGATTTCGTCCGGCGTGCCGGTGAACATCACGCTGCCATAGACCAGCACGGTGATTCGATCGGCCAGCGAGAAGACCGCGTCCATATCGTGTTCCACCAGCAGGATCGTGTAGCGGCCCTTGAGCCCGCGCAGCAGTTCGGTCACCGACGCGGACTCCTGCACGCTCATGCCCGCCATGGGCTCGTCGAGCAGCAGGAAGCGTGGTTGCGCGGCGAGCGCCATCGCCAGTTCCAGCTGTCGGCGCTGGCCGTAGCCCAGTTCGCCCGCCGGCACGCCGGCCTGCGCCGTCAATCCGGCGGCGGCGATGGCCTCGAAGGCAGCGGTGCGGGCCGCGGCATCACCGAGCATCGGGCGCCAGAAATGCCAGGCATGCCGCTTTGCCGCCAGCGCCGCGAGCACGGCGTTCTCAAGCACCGAGAACTCCTCGAAGATCGAGGTGATCTGGTAGGAACGCATCAGCCCGGCCTGCGCGCGGCCATGCACCGGCATCGTCGTGACATCGCGTCCGTTGAATTGCACCCGTCCCTCGTCGGGCCGCAGTTCGCCACTCAACTGGTTGATCAGCGTCGTCTTGCCGGCGCCATTGGGTCCGATCACCGCATGCAGTTCGCCGGGCCGGATGTCAAGCGAGACATGGTCCGTCACCAGCAGCGCCCCGTAGCGCTTGACCAGGCCTTCTGTCTGCAGCGCCACCATCATGCTTCTCCCACCGGCCGCGGCGGCACATCCGCCGCAGTCACGGTCGTCTTCGCGCGCGACACGGACCCCAGGCCTTCGAGCAGACCGACGATGCCGCGCCGGCCGACGAGCGCCATCAGCACGATCAACGGGCCGAAGATGATCATCCAGTGTTCGGTCAGGCCCTTGAACACTTCCTCAAGACCCATGAACGCCAGCGCGCCGATGAGGGGCCCGAAGACGGTGCCCATGCCGCCGAGCACGACCATCACGATCAGCTCGCCCGAAACGGTCCAGGCCAGGGTACTGGGTGAGGCATAGGCATTCAGGTTGGCCAGCAGCATGCCGGCCACGCCGCACAGGGTGCCGGAGATGACGAACGCCACCAGTTGCAGCCGCCGGGCCTGCAGCCCGATGGCATTCACGCGCCGTGCGTTCTGGCGCGCAGCGCGCAAGGCCATGCCGAAGGGTGCCAGGCGCAGCCGAGCCATCCACCAGGTCACCAGCACCAGCACGACCCAGGCCGTGCCGTACAGCGCCAGCGGCGAGCCCAGGTCCAGCGGACCGAATCGGCTCGTCGCGGCCACCGCAAGGCCGTCGTCGCCGCCGTACTGCTTCAGACTCACCAGCAGGAAGTAGCCCATCTGCGCGAACGCCAGCGTGATCATGATGAAGGCCATGCCCGATGTGCGCAGGCTGATCACGCCCACCGCCAGTGCGCCCAGGCCGCTGACGCCCACGCAGACCGCCAGATGCATCCAGCCGCTGTCGACGCCGTGAAACGCCGGCAAGGCGACTGCGTAGCTGCCCAGCCCCAGGAACAGCGCGTGGCCGAAGCTGACCAGGCCGCCGTAACCCAGGGCCAGGTTGAGCGCGCTGGCGGCGATCGCATAGATGACGATGCGCGCGAAGAACGAGATCCAGAAGGTCTGATCGAACGCGCTGGCGATGAAGGGCACCGCCGCCAGCGCGGCGAAGATCAGCAGCGGCAGGGCCGTCGCCGGTCGAAGAAGTTGCAGATTCATATTCACTCCCGGTCAGCCGCGGCGTGCAGGAAAGAGACCTTGCGGGCGCAGCGCGAGCACCACCGCCATCAGCAGGTAGATGCTCATCGAGGCCAGCGCGGGGCCGGCGGCGTCGGCGATGGAGCGTTCCGCCACCAGACGAATCAGCATCGGCAGGTAGACGCGCCCCAGCGTGTCGACGACCCCGACGATCAACGCGGCGTAGAACGCACCGTTCACCGAACCGATGCCACCGATGACGATCACCACCAGCGTGGTGATGAGCACCGGCTCGCCCATCCCGGACTGCACCGACAGCACCGGGCCGGCCATGGCACCGGCCAGGCCCGCCAGCATCGCGCCGACGCCGAACAGCATGGCATTCAGCAGCCCGATGTTGATGCCCAGTGCGCCGACCAGCTGCGGGTTCTGCGCGCCGGCGCGGATGAGCATGCCGATGCGCGTCTTGTGGATCAGCAGATGGGAGGCCACCGCCACCAGCAGCCCGGCGACGATGATCGCGAAGCGGTACGAGGGGTAGGTGAAGCCGAAGATGTCGACCGTTCCGGCCAGCACTTCCGGAACCTGCACGAACAGCGGCTGCGGGCCCCACACCAGGCGCACCAGCTCGTTGAAGAACATCACCAGGCCAAAGGTGGCCAGCACGTGGTCCAGGTGGTCGCGGCGATAGAGCCGCGAGACGATGGACACCTCGAGCACCAGCCCGACGACGAGCGCCGTGGCCATCGCGGCCACGATCGCCAGCACGAAGGAACCGCTCGCGCCGTAGCCGATGGCTGCCGCATACGCACCCAGCATGTACAGGGAACCGTGGGCCAGGTTCACGAAGCTCATGATCCCGAACACCAGCGTCAGGCCTGCGGCCAGCAGGAACAGCAGCACGCCGTACTGCAGGCCGTTCAGCAGCTGCGCCAGCAGCAGCGTCGCACTCATCATGTGCTCCTCAAGGCAGCGTGCACTGCGCGGCGTAGGGGTCCGCGTGCGCCGCCAGCGGGGTACCGATCAGCCGGGTGACGAGCTTGCCGCCGTCGCGTGTGGTCTCGAAGGCGTAGTAGTCCTGGACCGGCATGTTGTTCTTGCCGAAGCGGAACGGGCCGCGCACCGACTTGAACTCGCTGCCGGCGGCCTTGACGGCCGCGGGCAGCTTCTTGGCATCGCCGCCAGCCTTGCGCAGTGCGACGTCGAGCAGGTTCGCGGCATCGAAGCCGGTGGCCGCGTACAGGCTCGGCGTGCGCTTGTACTTGGCCTCGAAGGCGGCGACGAACTTGCGGTTGTCGGGCGTGTCCAGCGCCGCGTCGTACATCGCGCCGCTGATGGTCCCGACAGCCGTCTCGCGCAGCGACGGCAGCGTCGTGCCGTCGACCGTGAACACCGAGTACAGCGGGAGCTTGCCGCTCATCCCGGCCTGGCTCATCTGCTTGACGAAGTTGATGCCCATGCCGCCGGGGTAGAACACGAAGACGGCGTCGGGCTTGGCGGCTTGCAACTGCGCGAGTTCGGCCGAATAGTCGGGCTGGTTGACCTGGGTGTAGACCTCGTCGACCACCTGGCCCTTGTAGAAGCGCTTGAACCCGGCCAGCATGTCCTTGCCCGCCTGGTAGTTGGGCGCCATCAGGTAGACGCGCTTGATGCCGCGGTCCTGGGCGAACTTGCCCATCGACTCGGCGGCGCCGTCGTTCTGCCAGGCCACCGAGAAGACATTGGCCTTGCACTGGGCGCCCGCCAGCGGTGACGGTCCGGCGTTGGTGGCCAGGGCCACCACGCCCGATTCGGCCAGGCGCGGCAGGCTGGCCATCAGCACGTTGGAGAACGACAGGCCGACGATGGCGTCGACCTTGTCCTTGTCGATGAGCTTGCGCACCGCCTGCTGCCCGACTTCAGGCTTGAGCTGGTCGTCCTCCTTCAGCACCTTGGCCGGCTGGCCGCCAAGCTGGCCGCCGAGTTGTTCGACTGCCAGCATGAAGCCGTCGAGCTGGTCCTGGCCCACCAGGGCCTGCGGGCCGGACAGCGGGGCCACGAAACCGATCGTCGCGGCCTGGGCCGCGCCCAGTGTCGTGCTCAATGTGGCAACCACTGCGACCGCGACCACGGTACTGCGAAAGTCTCTTGAAATCATCTCTGTCTCCTTTTGAATGGACGAACGAAGCTCACGGGGCCGACCGAGTCGGCACCGGTTTGAGGAAGTGGGGTGGCTCAGTCGAGCTGCAGGTAGACGCGCTGCCCGTCGATCTTCACGGGGTAGCTGCGCAGCGCGTCGGTGACCGGCTCGCACAGTGGCTTGCCGTCGCGAACGTCGAACTTGCCCTGGTGCAGAGGGCACTCGATCTCGTGGCCGTCGAGGAAGCCGTCGCACAGACGCGCCTGGCCGTGCGTGCAGATGTTGTCGGTGGCATAGACGGCGTCACCGACGGCGTAGATCGCGATGTCGCGGCCGGCGACGACGACGCCGACGACGTCATCGCTGGGCAGATCCTCGGCCGACAAGGCGTCGACCCATGGCGTGTCACTCATGATCGCCTCAGATGGGGTAGATGATGGAATTGGGAATCATCTCGGTGTCGTAGATGCATTCGCGTGATTCGAACTTCATGCCGTCGGGCGTGCGCACCACGCGGTCGAGATAGCGGCCGACATTGAAGACACTCGATGCGTCCGACAGCTTGGTGCGGAAGACCGCGTAGTTGGCCTCGCAGTGGATGCGCCCGTCGGCCACGCTGCGGATCACCGGGCTGCCCACCACGTGGCGCTGGTAGTAGGGGTCGTGGAAAAGCGTCTCCTTGATGCCGTAGACACGGTCCTTCAGCATGCCCTTGCTGGTGAAGGCCAGCGTTGCCAGCGGGAAGCCGCGTTCGTGGTTCTCGCGCGGTTGCAGGCGGTAGACGCAGGGGTCGGTGAAGAACTCGGGCCACAAGTCCCAGTTGCCGGAATCGACGGCGCTGGCGTAGTCGGCGTAGAGCTGCGTCAGCGCAAGCCAGTCCTGGAATTCGATCTTCGTGTTCATGTCTCAGGACTCCATCACTTCGCGCCAGTAGCGGTACATGCCGCGGATCAGCGTCTCGGTCACCATGTGCTCGGTGTCTTCCACCCCGTGGCCGCCCAGTTCGGCGAGCGCGCGGTGGAAGGGCTTGCTCTCGAAGGCCTGCTGCGAGAACTCGATCACCTCGCCGTCGTCGGCCGAGACGAAGCCGGCCGGTCCGAACAGGTTGGCCTGGCGCAGCCGGCGCTGCGTCATTTCATCGCTGTCGTCCTCGAAGCCGAAGTGCGTCCAGACGAAATCGAAGCTGCCATGGCCGGTGGGCTGGATGTGCCGCGTCGAGACGCTGTTGACCTGCTGCTGCAGGATCACGCTCGGGAAGATCGTCGTCATCACCGCGGTCGGCCCGCCCCACCAGGGTTCGGGCACGATGTCCAGGAAGCTGGGGTCGTTGAGCTGCATGCCCTCCTTGAAGCTCGAGACCTGGGTCACCTGCTCGGACTTGCCGGCCTGGCCGCGCGTCGAGATCATCGCCGCGTGGCGGTGGTGATCGTCCATGCGCAGTTGCGACTTGTTGTCGGCGCGCCAGAGCCCGTAGGTGACGAACCAGGTGTGCAGCAGTCCGGGGTGGTACGGGTCCTTGATGTTCTCCTGCATCAGCTTCCAGTTGCCCGGGATGCGCTGGCGGTTGTAGCCCAGGACCTTCAGCTTGCGGCCGTTGAACAGGCGGTCGAAGTAGCCCAGGATGGCGGGGCCGAGGTAGCTCTCGAAGGACTCGACCTCGGGGTCGAACGAGGCGAAGACGACGCCGCCACGGGTGGCGACCTGCAGCTTCGTCAGGCCGTGATCGGCCGTCTTGAAGTCCGCCGGCATGCCGCCGTGCACCTGCCCGTCCTGCTTCACGCCGCGGCGGAACGGCACGCCCTGCAGGTCACCCTTGAGCGTGTAGCTCCATTGGTGGTAGGGGCAGACGAAGTCCTTGCGGTTGCCGTGGCGCTCGCGGCAGAAGCGCATGCCACGGTGGGCGCAGACGTTCTCGACGACATTGATCGCCCCACTGACGTCACGCACCATGATCACCGAGCGTTCACCGACCACCGTGCGCTTGAAGTCGCCCGCATTCGGGACTTCGGCCTCCAGGCCGACATAACACCAGTGGCCCTTGTAGAAGAAGCGCTCGAGTTCACGCTTGTAGAGATCCTCGCTGGTATAGGTCAGGAAGGGGATGTGGTGCGTGCCGTCGCCCGGCCACACCGGCTGCTTGGGGAAGATCGTCGATGTCTCGTTCATGTCTTGTCTCCTGCGTTGTCGAAACGGGCGCTTGTTGCCGTCTTTGGCCCTGTTCTCTCAGCCCAAGGTCATCAGCTCGTGACCCGGACTTCGATCGTTCCCAGCCCCTGGACCTCGCCGCGCATCAGGTCGCCGGCGACCACGGCGTTCACGCCTTCGGGCGTGCCGGTCATGATGAGGTCGCCGGGTTGCAGCGCTTCGTATTCGGACAGGTAGGCCACGCACTCGGACACCGACCAGATCAGCTTGGCGATGTCGGACGACTGGCGCGGCTGGCCGTTGACGGCGAGCGTGATCGCCGCCGCCGACGGGTGGCCGATGTCCTGCGCGCGGTGCAGCGAACCGATCGGCGCCGACAGGGCAAACGATTTTCCGAATTCCCAGGGCCGGCCCTTGTCACGCGCATCGAGCTGCAGGTCACGCCGGGTCATGTCCAGGCCGACCGCATAGCCGTAGACATGGTCCAGGGCTTGGGCGACCGGGATGTCGCTGCCGCCGCGGCCGATGGCCACGACGAGTTCGATCTCGTGGTGGTAGTTCTTCGTCCGCGTCGGATACGGCACGCTGGTCGGCGATGCGGCGTCGACCACCGCTGCGGCCGGCTTCATGAAGAAGAACGGCGGTTCGCGGTCCGGGTCCTTGCCCATCTCGCGGGCATGGGCGGCGTAGTTGCGGCCGACGCAGAAGACGCGGTAGACCGGGAAACGTTCGTCGCGGCCGGCGACGGTGAGCGTATGCAGCGGGGGGGCCTCGATGGCGAGTGGCATGGCAGTCCTTTGGTGGGTCGATGTGGCGGTCGTCAGTGCAGCCGGATCACAGGCGTTCCTCGCGCCACAGCCCCAGCGCCTGCTGCACGGGCCGGTCGGAGAAGCTGAACAGCACGGCGTCGCGGTCGGCGCGCAGTTGCAGGGCAACCCAGGACGGCACGACGAAGACGTCGTTCTCCTGGAAGCGCCAGGTCTGCTCGCCTGCGGCGCTGCTGATACGGGCTTCACCAGCGCCTTCCAGGCAGACATGCACCGTGCCATCCGTGCAGCGCACCGGCTTTGTCTCGAAGCCGGCCGGCAGGCGTTGTGCGAAGGAACCGATGGTCGGCATCGGCGAGGCACCGGTGGCGGGGTTCACGTAGCGCAGCTTGAAGCCGTGGTGCGCGTCCGGAGTGCCGTGCGAGATGCCCACCAGCGAGGCCTTCGTGCGCTCGAAGGGGTAGACGAAGACACGCGTCGGATCGGCCGGCTTCGGCTGGTAGTCCAGTGGCAGCATGTTGGCGCCGTAGCGCGCCAGTGCGTCGCCCTCGGGGCGCAGCGGCGCCTGCGACAGCTGCTCGCTGCGTTCGGCAAAACCGGCATCGAGGAAACGCACGATCGGGATGTCCAGCCCGTCGAGCCAGACCACCGGCTGGTCGCCCAGGTTGCCGTGGTCGTGCCAGGTCCAGGCCGGCGTGATGATGAAGTCACCGCGGCGCATCGTCGTGCGTTCACCGTCGACAGCCGTGTACGCGCCTTCGCCGTCGATCACCAGGCGCAGCGCCGACTGGGTGTGCCGATGCGCCGGCGCCACCTCGCCCGGCATGATGAGTTGCAGCCCGGCGTAGAGCGACTGCGTGATGCACGACTGACCGCGCAGCGCCGGGTTCTCCAGCACCAGGACGCGTCGCTCGGCCTCTTCGGCGGAAATCAGCCGGCCGGCCTCCATCACCTCTTCGCGCAGTTCGGCATAGCGCCACAGGTGCGGCAATACCGGCGACCGCGGCTGCGGCGGCACCAGCGCGCCCAGCACTTCCCACAGCGGTGTCATGTGGCTGGCGCCGATGCGCCGGTAGTAGTCGGCGCGCTGGCGCAGCACGTCGGGTGGAAGTTGGGCAGCGTGCACGGCGGTCTCCTCAGGTGCCTTGGGTGTAGAACGCATCGGCGTAGATGTGCTCGGCGGCGATGCCCCTGCGGCGGGCCACCACCGTGGCCGCCTCGACCATGGGCGGCGATCCGCACAGGTAGGCGCGCCAGCCGCTGAGGTCGCCGAGGTCCTGCTCGATGGCGTCGGTGACCAGGCCGCAGCGATGCACGGCCGGGTTGCCGCCGGAGGTCACGACGATGTGCACGGTCAGGCCCGGGTGCTCGCGTCTCAACTGGTCGAGCCAGCGTATGCCGTAGATGTCGCGCGGCGAGCGCACGCCGAAGTACAGATGGATGGGGTTGTTCATGCCCTGTGCGACCGCGCCGCGCAGGATCGACAGGATCGGTGCCAACCCGGTGCCACCGGCAACGCAGAGCATCGGACCCTCGTGCTTGCGGCGCAGGTAGGCCGACCCCAGGGGTCCGCTCACCTTGACGGCGTCGCCCACCTTGAGGTCGTGCGCGATGTAGCCAGTCACGCGGCCATCCGGAACCAGGCGGATGTGAAATTCGAACAAGCCGTCACCGGTCAGTCCGGCCATCGAATACGGCCTGACATGCTCGGGCGTAAACTGGAGTTGAACGTACTGGCCGGGCGAGAATTCCACCGGCTTGGCGGGGCGCAGGACCAGGCGCTTGATGTCGTGGGTCAGGTCCTCGATGGCCGCGACCGTGGTCTTGACGATGCGCGCCGGGTGCACCACGATTTCATCGGGCTCCGGGATCTCGATCGTGCAGGGCTCGGTCAGGTAAGTCTGGCAGGCGAGCACGAAGCCCTGTTCGGCATCGAACGGCCGCCGCTGCTCGCCGCCACTTTCCATGACCTCGCCGTCGAGCACGCGGCAGCGGCAGGTGCCGCAGCGCCCGGCCATGCACGAGTACGACATCGGCACCTGGGCGTCCTGCAGCGCCTTCAGGAGATTGGCGCCGGGCTCGACCCGGATGACACGGTTGAGGGGTTGAACGAGGATTTCCATGGCGGGTTCGATGGGGTGCATGAATCATTGCTGTTTCGGGTCATTCGGCAAATAGAATCGCCTGAATGTGATGTATCACCAGCTGTGATGGAGTCCCCATGGAGCTGTCGGACATCGATCTCAACCAGCTGGTGCTTTTCCAGCACCTGATGGTCGAGCGGCGCGTGTCGAAGGTGGCCGAGAAGCTGGGCCTGACCCAGCCGGCCGTCAGCAACACGCTGGCCAAGCTGCGGCGCCAGTTCGGCGACGACCTGTTCGTGCGCACCCCGGCAGGCATGATGCCGACACCCTTTGCGGAGCAGCTGGCCGAACCCATCGGCTATGCGCTCGGCATGATCCACAGCGGCCTGAACCAGCACAGCCGCTTCGACCCTGCCAGCGTGAAGTGGGCGGTGACGATCGGCATGACCGACATCGGCGAGATCGTCTTCCTGCCCGAACTCGTCGAGCGCCTGCGCCAGGAAGCGCCGGGCGTGTCGCTCAGCACCGTGCGCACCACCACGACCAACCTGCGTGACGACATGGAGGCCGGCAAGGTGGACCTGGCCATCGGCCCGCTGCCGCAACTCAAGTCCGGGTTCTTCCAGCGCCGCCTGTTTCGCCAGTGTTATGTGTGCCTGTTCAGGAAGGGCCACGCGCTGGATCGCAAGCGTCTGTCGCTGGCGGATTTCAAGGCGGCGGAGCATCTGATCATCGTGTCGGCTGGCACCGGCCACGGCAAG
Source organism: Rubrivivax sp. (assembly GCA_030693565.1). GTDB lineage: Bacteria > Pseudomonadota > Gammaproteobacteria > Burkholderiales > Burkholderiaceae_C > Rubrivivax. The sequence continues at coordinate 4,933 of JAUYAJ010000106.1, read as the reverse complement.
GTCGATGAACTGATCAGGCGCGCCGGCGTGGACCGCTGCGTGCGGCTGACGATCCCGCACTTCGTCAGCGTCGGCCACATCCTGCGCCGCACCGACATGGTGGCCACGGTGACCGAACGCCTGGCGCAGAGCCTGGCCGAGCCCTTCGACCTGAGCTTCCGGCCGCACCCGATCGACCTGCCCGAGGTTGCCATCAACCTGTTCTGGCATGCGAAGGTGCACCGCTCGCCGGCACATCAATGGCTGCGGGGCCTGTTGTTCGACCTGTTTGGCGAGGACAAGGCGCACAGCCCTTCGCCAGCCAAGTCCGCTTCAGCGGGGAAGGCACGGGCGGCGGTCTGAACCTGCCGAGGCCGCACTGCAGCATCACATGGCGTGATGCGCCACATTCGGCCAACGCCATTGGCGCCGGCCTGGCATCGCGGGACGATCGCAGGAGCAAGGGGCATGGCACCACGCATGTCGACGTGGTCAAGTCGCCCCGCTTCGCGGTCGCCATGAACCACTTGCCGAACACCTCGTTTTTTCAGACACGTCCTGCGCGCGTCGAGCTGGCGCGCCAGCGCTTCTTCGAGGAAGGACACTCCCCGACCGGTGTCGTCGGCGAAGCCGTCTTCGAGTCCTGGGCACGCTGCCTTCGCCAGCACGGCAATCCGTCTGAGCGGGCCACCTTCCAGCCTGTGACGGCCAGCCGCACACAGCTGGCATTGCTGAAGAACCGGGATCTGCGCCAGGCGTGGATGGACGAGCTGCCCAGGTTGGAGGCGATCCTGAGTGCGACGAGTTGCGCTGCGATGCTGACAGACGCCACCGGCGTGCTGATCGGCGCGTCCTGCGTCGGCCGCTCGCACGAGCAGCTGATGCCGATCGCGACCCGACTGGGCGTGAACCTGTCGGAGGACGCCGTCGGAACCACCGCACCGGGTGTGGCCGCACGGACCGGCAAGCCGGTGTGCGTGCTCGGCGGTGAGCACTTCTTCGACAGCGTCAAGGCCATGCACTGCGCCGCCGCGCCCATCCGCGACCTGCGCGGGCAGCTCGCCGGCGTTCTGGACATTTCCAGCGAGCACATCCCCTTCGAATTCGATGCCGCCGCAGTGGCGGTCTTGTACGCCGGCGCCATCGAGAACCGGCTGCTCGTCGCCCAATCGGTGGAGCATCTGGTGATCCGGTTCCAGGTGGCACCGGAACTGCTCGACTCGGCGATGGTCGGCCTGATCGGCGTCGGGGTGGACGGCCGTCAGGCCTGGGAGAACGGCGTTGCCCAAAGCCTGCTGGGCGCCGGCAGAGGCCATGAACAGAATCCGGCTGCGATGCCGGCGTCCAGACTAGGGCTGGCCTGGGCCCAGTTGGCCGCGCTCCCGGCTGTGGGCGCAGCGCCGCTGACCCTGCCCAATGGCCTGCTGGTGTGGGCCAGGGCAGAGATGCGAGCGCGCGACGGGCGGCGTGGCCTCGTCCCTGGCGCCCACCCGCCTGCGGTGGCGCCTGCAGACAAGCCGGCGCTGGTGGCGCACGAGGAATCTGCAGCCACGCCTGCGCCTGCGTCGGTGGCGGCCATGGTCAACCCGCGCGTGACCGTCGAGCACTCACCAGAAGACTCGACTGTCGCCACGCCCCGCTTGCGAGAGTCGGACCTCGATCTCATTCAACGAACTTTGCTCGCCTGCGGCGGCAACGTCTCCGATGCCGCAGCGCGGCTGGGCGTCTCGCGCGGCCTCATCTACCGGCGTCTGCGTGCAGCGAACCGGACAGGCCAGGCACCTGCGCCCTGACAGCGCGCTTCGTGTTCCCGAACGGAACACGGCCGACCCCGCGTAATCCCGAGGTTCTTCACAGGCGGCTCGACCACCTACCGTTCGCTCCCTCAGCGTTCGGCCGAGGCCTGTGGCCCGCGCCCCGCACATTCACACGGACCAACGGAGACATCGATGCGACGAAGCACCACGTGGGAATCACAGGATCAGACCTTGCAGGACCGCCTCGAACATGCCTTGATGGCCGGGCGCATCAGCCGGCGTGGCTTCATCCGCGCCGCTGCCGCCGCCGGCCTGGCAGGCAGCAGCCTGCACGCGCTGGCCGACGAGTTGGACGCCATCCGCGCCAACCAGACCGAGCGTGCCAAGACGCTGCAGGCGGCCTACGACTACATCGTGGTGGGCACCGGCAGCGCAGGCTCTGCCCTCATCGGCCGCCTGGCTGCTGCCCGCCCGGATGCCAGCATCCTGGTGCTGGAGGCCGGCGATTGGGACACGGCGCCGGCGGTGATGGACCCCGGCGTCTGGTTCACGAACCTGGGCACCGAACGAGACTGGAAGGACGTGGCCATCCCCTCGGGCGGCACCAACCAGCGGGCGATCCCGGAGCACATGGGCAAGGTCGTGGGTGGCGGCAGCAGCATCAACGCCACGATCTGGGCGCGCCCGTTCAAGCACGACCTGGACCACTGGGCGGCCGAGAGCGGAGATCGGGCCTGGGGCTATGAACATGGCCTGTCGATCTTCCGCCGTGTCGAGAACTGGCAAGGCAAGCCCGATGCACGCTACCGTGGCCAGGGTGGGCCGGTCTGGTGCCAACCCGCGGCCAATCCGCACCCTGTGGCCCCTGCCATGCTGGCCGCCTGCCGCAGCCTGAGTCTGCCCGTGCTGGACGACCAGAACGGCGCACGCGAAGAGGGCAGCGGCGGCTTTGCGCTGATGAACCAGATCATCCGCGACGGGCGACGCCAAAGCATGGCGCGGTCTTACCTCTATCCCGTGCTCTCGCGCAAGAACGTGACCTTGCTGGTCAACGCCCACGTCGACCGCCTCACTTTCACGGGCAACACGGCCACGGGCGTCGAGATCGGCAGCGCCACGGGCGCACGCCGCATCCAGGCCAAGACCGAAGTGATGCTCTGCGCGGGTGGCATCAACACGCCCAAGCTGCTGATGCTGAGCGGTATCGGGGATGAAAACCAGTTGCGCGCGCACGGCATCAAGACGCTGGTGCATGCACCCGAAGTCGGCCAGAACTTCCAGGACCACCTGCTGCACGGTGGCTGCATCTGGGAGCCCAAGGAGCACATTCCGCACCGCAACAGCGCCGCCAACGCGGCCGGCTTCGTCAAGAGCCAGGTGTCCTTGGCCTCGCCCGATGTGAACCTGGTGCAGATCGAACTGCCCTATGCCAGCGACGTGGTGGGCAAGCGCTACGCACCACCGAACACCAGCTGGGCGCTGTGTGCCGGCCTGGTGGCGCCGAAGAGCCGTGGCGAGGTACGCCTGAAGTCGGCCAATCCGGCCGACCGCCCCGTGGTCGATGCCCGCTTCCTCAGCCACCCTGACGACGTGAAGGCGCTGGCCTACGGCATCGAGCTGGCACGCGAGATCGGCAATTCCGCGGCGATGCGCGATTTCGTCAAACGCGAGGTCGCACCGGGCCAGAAGCTGACAGGGCAGGAGATGGAGAACTTCGTGCGCGACGGTGCCACGACCTACTTCCACCAGGCCGGCACCTGCCGCATGGGCAAGGACAGCCGGGCCGTGGTCGACGCCAGGCTGCGTGTCAACGGCATCAATCACCTGCGCATCGCCGACAGCTCGGTGATGCCGCGCATCGCGTCCGTCGCGACGATGGCCCCTTGCGTATTGATCGGCGAACGCATGGCCGAAATTCTTACCCAGCGCAGCTGATCTTCGCGATCGGTGCATCCCTTCCCATCCTTTCCCATCCCTTTCAGAGGACACCCCATGGAAGCCCAACTCCTGATCGACAACGAGAGCCGCCCGGCCAAGGCCGGTGCCACTTTCGATCGGCGCCACCCGGTAAGCAATGACCTTGTCACGCGCGCCGCAGCCGGCGGCGTGGACGATGCCATTGCGGCCGTCGATTCCGCCAGCGCCGCCTTCAAGACCTGGCGACATTCGGCGCCTTCCGAGCGACGCCGGATCCTGCTCAAGGCCGCGGACGCGCTCGAGGCGCGCACGCCGGCCTTCATCGAGGCGATGGCGGCCGAAGTCGGCGCCTCGGGCCTGTGGGCCGGCTTCAACGTCTACCTGGCCGCCAACCTGTTCCGCGAGGCCGCGTCGCTGGCGACACAGATCCAGGGCGAAACCATCCCGACCGACAAGCCCGGCGCGCTGTCGATGACCGTTCGCCAGCCCGTCGGCGTGATCCTGAGCATCGTGCCGTGGAACGGGCCTGTGGTGCTTGCCGCGCGCGCGATCGCCTACCCGATCGTGTGCGGGAACACGGTCGTCTTCCGCGCTTCGGAAACCAGCCCGCGCACCCACATGCTCGTTGTAGAGGCACTGGTCGAGGCCGGCCTGCCGCCCGGGGTGCTCAATCTGATGACCAACGCTCCGCAGGACGCGCCCGAGGTGATCGACGCGTTGATCGCCCACAAGGCCGTGCGCCGCATCAATTTCACCGGGTCCACGCGGGTGGGCCGCATCATCGCCCAGAAGGCCGCCACGCAGCTCAAGCGCTGCCTGCTCGAGCTGGGAGGCAAGTCGCCGCTCGTCGTGCTCGACGACGCCAACATCGACGAGGCGGTCAAGGCCGCCGTATTCGGTTCGTTCCTGTACCAGGGCCAGATCTGCATGTCGACCGAACGCATCGTCGTCGACGAGTCCATTGCCGACGAGTTCGTCGCCAAGTTCGCCGCGAAGGCCAAGGAATTGCCGGCCGGCGACCCGACCCAGAACGCCGCTTGCGTCATCGGCCCGATGATCGCCAAGGAGTCTGGCGCGCGGCTGAACGCCTACATCGATGACGCGCTGGCCAAGGGTGCCACGCTGGCGACGGGCGGCCATGCCGACGGCGCGCTGATGCCGGCGACGATCGTCGATCACGTCGCGCCGGGCATGAAGATCTACGACGAAGAGACCTTCGGTCCGATCACCACCGTCGTGCGTGTCCGTGGCGCCGATGAGGCCGTTGCGGTGGCCAACGA
>JAUYAJ010000105.1 GCA_030693565.1 Rubrivivax sp. | reverse complement strand
GTCAGCATCAGCACGGCGACGCTGGCGTCCAGGCGCGCCTGCAAGTCTTCGGTGTCGGCGAGCACGAGCTCGAAGCCGCGTTCACGCGCCAAGGCCTCGGCGACGTAGAGATCGGTGGGGAAGTTGCTGCGCTCGGACAGGATGACGCGGCGCTGCGGGGCGTCTTCGCGGGTGATCGACAGCGCGGCGCTGAGCACCTTGAAGAGGTTGACCGAGGTCGAGTCGGCCACCACCAGTTCGGCCGGCGCCGCGCCCACCAGGCGGGCGATCTTGTCGCCCACGCGCTGCGGCAAGTCGATCCAGCCGGCGCTGTTCCAGCTGCTGATCAGCTGCTGCCCCCATTCCTGCACCACCACCGCCTGCACCCGCGCGGCAGTGGCGCGCGGCAGCACGCCGAGCGAGTTGCCGTCGAGGTAAATCAGATCCGGTGGCAGCTCGAACTGCTCGCGCAGCGGCGCCAGCGGGTCGGCGGCGTCGAGCGCCAGCGCGTCGTCACGGGTGGTCATGGAGTCGTCCTGGAAGCGTTGCCGGGCAACTGGCGCAAGACTGCGCGCACCGGTGAGGCGTCGGCGCTGGTCAGTTTGAGCGGCAGCGCGATCAATTCATAGTCGCCTTCTGGCACGTCGTCGAGCACCAGGTTTTCCAGCACCCGCAGGTCGCGGCGGCGGATCACCTGGTGGCTGTCCAGGCCTTTGCTGTCGGCGGGGTCGATGCTGGCAGTGTCGATGCCGATCAGCCGCACGCCGAGGTCCGCCAGCCGCTCGACGGTGGCCGGCGCATAGGCGGCCAGCTGCGGGTCCCAGCGGTCGACGGCGGCGCGCGCGCAGGTGCGCACCAGCACACGTTCGGGCAAGTCGGCCGCGGCATGGGCCAGATGCGCCCAGGTCACCAGCGGCCCGCAGTCGATGGCATGGATGACTCGGCAGCGGCCCAGGTAAGGCGCCAGATCGACGGCGCCGATGGCGACGCCGTCGTCGTCATAGTGCAACGGCGCATCGGCATGGGCGCCGGTGTGCGGCGACAGCGTCAAGGTGCTGACGTTGACCGGGCAGCCCGGGCCGATGCGTGCTGCCCAGGCCTGCTGGTAGGGCGCATCGCCAGGAAAGACCGCCGACGCGGCATGAATGGGTGGGGAAATGTCCCAGAGCTGCAACATGGCGTCGATGATAGGCGGCCGGCCTTCAGCAGGCGGCAAATGGTTGACAACTAAACTAGTTGATCAAAGAATCGGCTGCAGCCGCTAGCTTGCGGGACCCGACATGACGCCCAGCGCCCACCTCGACACCTTCACCATCGACCGCTTGCCGGCGCCAGCCGACATGCCCGAGTTGCTGTTCGACCTGCCGTCGCTGCAGTTCCCGCCGCGCCTGAACTGCGCCAGCGAACTGCTGGACCGCTGGGTCGAGCGCGGGCAGGGCGGGCGGCTGTGCATCCAAGGGCATGACCGGCGCTGGACTTACGCCGAACTGCAAGCCCATGCCAACCGCATCGCCCGGGTGCTGGTCGACGAGCTCGGCCTGGTGCCAGGCAACCGGGTGTTGCTGCGCGGCGCCAATTCGCCCTGGCTGGCGGCGTGCTGGTTCGGCGTCGTCAAGGCCGGTGGCGTGGCCGTGGGCAGCATGCCGATGCTGCGCGCCCGCGAGCTGCGGGGGCTGATTGCCAAGGCCGAGATCAGCCATGCGCTGTGCGATGCACGGCTGGCCGACGAACTGGCCGCTGCGGCCGCGGACAGCCCGGCGCTGAAGCATATGTTGCACTTCAACGGCGGAGGCGCTGCCGGCAGCCTGGAGGCACGCGCCGCCAGCAAGCCCGCTGCGTTCACCAACGTCGATACGGCCGCCACCGACCCGGTGCTGATTGCTTTCACCTCCGGCACCACCGGGGTGCCCAAAGGCACGGTGCACTTTCACCGCGACCTGATGGCGGCCTGCGCCTGCTGGCCGCAGCATGTGCTGCGCGCTACTGCCGACGATGTCTTCATCGGCAGCCCGCCGCTGGCCTTCACCTTCGGGCTGGGCGGCTTGCTGCTGTTTCCGCTCGCCGTGGGTGCCAGCACCGTGCTGATCGAAAAAGCATCACCCGATGCCTTGCTGGCGGCAACAGCGCGCTTTCGCGCCAGCGTCTGCTTCACCGCGCCGACGGCTTACCGGGCCATGGCCGCGCTGGCGCCCGGCCACGACCTCGCGTCGCTGCGCAAGTGCGTCTCGGCGGGCGAAGCGCTGCCGGGCCCGACGCGCGCGCTGTGGAAAGAAGTCACTGGCATCGAGCTCATCGACGGCATCGGCTCGACCGAGTTGCTGCACATCTTCATCTCCGCGCCCGAGCACCTGGCGCGCGCCGGCGCCACCGGCCTGCCGGTGCCGGGCTACCGCGCCTGCGTGCTCGGCGACGATGGCCAGGAACTGCCGGCCGGCGAAGTCGGCCGCCTGGCCGTCAAGGGGCCGACCGGCTGCAAATACCTGGCCGACGAGCGCCAGCGCCAGTATGTGCAGAACGGCTGGAACCTCACCGGCGACGCCTACCGGATCGGCGCCGACGGCCAGTTCGAATACCAGGCGCGCACCGACGACATGATCGTCTCCGGCGGCTACAACATCGCCGGCCCCGAGGTCGAGGAAGCCTTGCTGTTGCATCCGGCGGTGGCCGAGTGCGGCGTCATCGGCCGCGCGGACGAGGCCCGGGGCCAAGTCGTCACCGCCTTCGTCGTTCTCAAGGCCGGGGTCGCTGGCGATGCGGCCATGGCCCAGGGCTTGCAGGACTTCGTCAAGCAAACCATCGCGCCTTACAAATACCCGCGACAAGTGGTGTTCCGCGACAGCTTGCCGCGCACCGAGACGGGCAAACTGCAGCGATTCCGACTGCGAAGCGAGCCATGAAGACTTTCGAGACCAGCTGCCCCGTGCGCTTTGCCGATTGCGACCCCGCGGGCATCGTCTTCTTTCCGCAATACCTGGTGATGCACAACACCTTGGTGGAGAAGTGGTTCGACGAGGCGCTGGGCATCAGCTACGCCGGCCTGGTGGGTCAGCGCCGGGTCGGATTGCCGACGGCGCGCCTGGAGGTCGACTTCACCGCCGTCAGCCGTCATGGCGAGCATTTGCAGCAGCGGCTGTGGGTCGAGCGCCTGGGCCGCAGTTCGCTGGCGCTGCGCAGTGAATACCGTGGCAACGGCGAGTTGCGGCTGCGCCTGCGCCAGGTGCTGGTCTGTGTGTCGCTGGCGACGCTGCGACCGCAGACCTGGCCCGACGACGTGCGCGCCGCCATCCAGCCCTATCTGGTCGCGGAGGCTGGCACATGAAGGTCTTGCAACCACCCGGCTGGGCGGCGCCGCGCGGTTATGTCAACGGCGTGGCCGCCGCCGGCACCCAGGTCTTCGTGGCCGGGCAAATCGGCTGGAACGCAGCCTGCCAGTTCGACAGCGACGACCTCGTGGCGCAGGTGCGTCAGGCTTTGCAGAACGTGCGCGCCGTGCTCGCCGAGGCCGGCGCGACGCCGCAGCACATGGTGCGCATGACCTGGTACCTGACCGATCGCCGCGAATACCTGGCGCGCGCCAAGGAGATCGGCCTGGCCTACCGCGAGGTGATGGGCCACTACGCGGTGGCGATGACGGCGGTGGAGGTCAGCGGGCTGATCGAAGAACGCGCCCGCGTCGAGATCGAGGTCACCGCCGTCGTGCCCTGAGGTCAGCGGAAGTTCTCGAGCAGGCGTTCGAGCGCGACCATGAAGGGTTGCTGCATCGCCGGCAACGTCAGCAGCATGCCGATCAGGCCCACGCCCAGCGTCACCGGGAAGCCGACGGCGAAGATGTTGATCTGCGAGGCCACGCGCGAGATCGCCCCCAGCACCAGGTTGACGAACAGCAGCATCGTCACCATCGGCAGTGCGATCCACAAACCGGTGCTGAAGATCTCGGCACCCCAGCGGTGCGGTGCGGTGGCGCGCAGAAACGCGAACGGCTCCGGGCCGACCGGGAAGAGGGTGAAGCTCTCGACCAGCGCGGCAATGATCAGCAAGTGGCCATTGACGACGATGAACAGCCAGGCGATCACGGTGCCGAAGAAGCGGCTCGGCGCGGTTGCCGACGAGGCGGTGATCGGGTTGAAGAAGCCGGCGAAGTTCAGTCCCATCTGCAGGCCGATGAGCTCGCCGGCGAATTCGACCGCGGCGAAGACGATGCGCACCGCAAAGCCCAGCGAGACCCCGATCAGCACCTGCTGCAGGATCAGCATGAAGGCCAGCGGCGAGTCGAGCGGGACCACCGGCATGGCCGGCAGCGAAGGCTGGGCGGCCAGCGTGATGAAGGCTGCCAGACCGATGCGCACCCGGGTCGGCACCGTGCGGGTGCCCAGCACCGGCAGCGACGTGAACAGCGCCAGCGCGCGGATGAAGACCCACAGGCCGGGCGTGATCCACGCCAGCAACTGGGCTTCGGTGAAGGTGACCACAGCGGGTGGCTTGTTCGGCGTCAGCCGACGACGCTGGGAATGGACAGCAGCGTGCGCTGCAGGTATTCGACCATGGTCGTCATCATCCACGGCCCGGCAAAGCCGAGCACGGCCACGGCGGCCACGATCTTGGGCACGAAGCTCAATGTGGCCTCGTTGATCTGCGTGGCGGCCTGGAAGATGCTGACCACCAGGCCGACCAGCAGCACGACCAGCAGCACCGGCGCGGAGATCAGCAGCAGCAGCGTCAAGCCTTGCTGGCCGGCGGTGAGGACTTGTTGGGAATCCACAGTGTCTCTCTTTCGATCAGGTCACGAATGACGCCGCCAGCGAGCCGAGCAGCAGGTTCCAGCCATCGGCGAGCACGAACAGCATCAGCTTGAAGGGCAGGGCGACCAGCACCGGGCTGAGCATCATCATGCCCAGGCTCATCAGCACGCTGGCGACGATCATGTCGATGATCAGGAAGGGGATGAAGATCATGAAGCCGATCTGGAACGCGCTCTTGAGTTCTCTGGTGACGAAGGCCGGCACCAGCACGCGCAGCGGCACGTCCTCGGACTTGATCTCGGCCGGCAACTTGGCCAGCTTGGCAAACAACTGGATGTCGCTCTGGCGCGTCTGCTTCATCATGAATTCGCGCATCGGGCCTTCGCCGCGCTTGAGCGCTTCGTCGAACGCGATCTGGTTGGCGACCATCGGCTGATAGGCCTGCTCGTAGATGCGGTCGAAGGTCGGCGACATGACGAAGAAGGTCAGGAACAGGCTCAGACCGATGATCACCTGATTGGGCGGCGCGGCCTGCGTGCCCAGGGCCTGGCGCAGCAGCGACAGCACGATGACGATGCGGGTGAAGCCCGTCATCAGCAGCAGCAGCGCCGGCAGAAACGACAGCGCGGTGAAGAACAGCAGGGTCTGGATCGGCACCGAATAGCTGGTGCCGCCGCTGCCCTGGGCCATGATCAGCGGCAGCGCCGAACCGATGCCGCCGCTGGCCTGGGCTAAAGCGCTGCCGGAAACTGCCGACAACAGCGATACGGCAAGAACAAACCGGCTAGGGCGCATGATGACCTTTGCCGTCGTTGCGCAAGCGGCCCAGCAACTGGGCAAAGGCGGCGCTGGGCGGGGCGGCAGCGGGCGCTGGCGACGGCTCGTCCACCGGGTCCATGGTGTACAGGGTCTGGATGCTGCTGGGCGTCACGCCCAGCACCAGCCAGCGCCGGCCTTCGCCAGTGCCGACTTCGACGGTGACGACGCGCTGCGATGCCGACAAAGGCAATGCCGAGACGCTGCGCAACCCGGCGCCGCCAGTGCCGCCGCCCAGCGGCGTGCGCTTGAGCAACCACAGCACCAGCGGGATGGCGGCGACGATGAACAGAAACCAGAGCAGGGGAGACAGACTGTTGGGCATGGGGTGGCGCGTTCAGGTCCGGCTCAGGCGGCGCATGCGCTCGCTGGGGGTGACGATGTCGGTCAGGCGGATGCCGAACTTGTCGTTGACGACGACGACCTCGCCCTGGGCGATCAGGTAGCCGTTGACGAGCACGTCCATCGGCTCGCCGGCCATGGCATCGAGCTCGACCACCGAGCCCTGGGCCAGTTGCAGGATGTGCTTGATCGGGATCCTCGTGCGCCCGAGCTCCACGGTGAGTTGCACCGGGATGTCGAGGATCATGTTGATGTCGTTGCCGGCGGTGCTGACCGCGGTCGACGGGAAGTTCGTGAACGCTGCTGGCGCCACGGTCTCGGCCGGCGCCGTCAGTTCGGAGGCAACATCCGGGGTCTTGCTCTCGGTGAGTGCGGCGGCCCATTCGGCGGCCATGCGGTCCTCTTCGGACATGGTGGAATTCGATTCGGTGGACATCATTGCTCTCCCAGCCAGCCCTGGCTTTCGCTCGCCAGCAGCTTGTCGATCTTGATGGAATAGTGCCCGTTCGAGGTGCCGTAGTGGCAGTCGAACACCGGCACGCCGTCGACCTTGGCCTGGATCATCGGATCGAGGTCGAGTTCGATGAAATCACCGGGTTTGAAGGACAGCAGTTGTTCGACCGTCGCCGGCGCGGTCGCCAGCTCGATCACCAGTTCGACCTCGGCGGCCTGGATCTCCTGCTTGAGCAGGTTGACCCAGCGCCGATCATGCTCACTGGAGTCGCCCTGGATCGTCGAATAAAGGACGTCGCGGATCGGCTCCAGCGTCGAATAGGGAATGCAGAAGTGCACCGTGCCCGTGGACTCACCGACCTCAAGCGTGAACGAGGTGGCGACGACGATCTCGCTCGGTGAGGCGATGTTGGCGAACTGCGGCTGCATCTCCGAGCGCTGGTACTCCAGCTCCAGCGGGTAGATGCCGGCCCAGGCCTTGCGGTACTCGCCGATGATGGT
>JAUYAJ010000103.1 GCA_030693565.1 Rubrivivax sp. | reverse complement strand
CGGCGGCGGCGGCGGTGGGGGCTTTTGTCGGCGCGCTGTCGTTCCGCTACGGGCTGTCAGGCTCGTCCTGCGCGCTCGTCACGCTGGCCGGTGCCGAGGTGTTCCGCATCCTCGCGCTGTCGGTCGACTTCACCGGCGGCGGCGTCGGCATGATGCTGCCGCTGAACACCTCGGTGGCGAACCTGCAGTTCGAATCGCGCAAAGGCTACATCGTGCTCATCCTGGCCTTCGTCGTCGCGGCGCTGCTCGTCACCGCATGGCTGCGCCATTCACGTTTCGGCGCCTACCTGCAGGCAGTGCGCGACAACGAGGACGCGGCACGCGCCATCGGCGTCGACCCGTTTCGCACCAAGCTCGGCGCCATCACGGTGTCGGCGGCCTTCATGGGCGCGGGTGGCGCTTTCTATGTTCAGGTGTTCCAGTACATCGACCCGGCGATCGCCTTCGGCCCGGCGGTGTCGGTCGAAGCCCTGGTCGGCGCCATCGTCGGCGGCATGGGCACGCTGTGGGGGCCGCTGCTCGGCGCCGCCGTGCTGCACCTGCTGGCCGAGCTGACGCGCAATCTCTTTGGCGCGCTGCCGGGGCTGAGCCTGGTGATCTACGGCAGCGTGCTGGTGCTGATCGTGATGTTCCTGCCGCGCGGCCTGGCCGGCATGGGGCGTTCGGTGCGTGAGCTGTGGCGGGGCCGGCGCGATGGCTGAGCCCTTGCTGCGCCTGCAGCGGCTGGCGATCGCCTTCGGTGGCCTGCGCGCCGTGCAAGACGTCAGCCTGGACGTCATGCCCGGCACGCTGACGGCGCTGATCGGCCCCAACGGCGCCGGCAAGACGACGCTGTTCGCGCTGATGTCGGGTTTTCTGCAGCCTGACAGCGGCCGTGTCGTCTTCGCCGGTCGCGACATCACCGGCCGGCCACCGCACCTGAACGCCCGCGCCGGCATGGCGCGCACCTTCCAGATCGTCCAGCCCTTTGCCGCCCAGACGGTGCGCGAGAACATCGCCGTCGGCGCCCACTTGCACGAGCCGCGGCGCGCCGCCGCGCTGCTTGCTGCCGAGCAGGTGGCGCAGCGTGTCGGTCTGGGCGCGATGCTCGACCAGCCCGCGGCCGACCTCACGGTGGCCGGGCGCAAGCGGCTGGAACTGGCGCGCGCGCTGGCGACGCAGCCGCGGCTCTTGCTGCTCGACGAAGTGCTGGCCGGGCTGAACCCGCAGGAAATCGCCGAGATGATCCCGGTGCTGCGCGCCATCGTCAGCGACGGCAGCGGCGTCACCGTGCTGATGATCGAGCATGTGATGCAGGCGGTGATGAACCTGGCCTCGCAGGTCTGGGTGCTGGCACAGGGCGAACTCATCGCCGCCGGCACGCCGGCCGAGGTGACCGCCGATGTGCGTGTCATCGAGGCTTATCTGGGCCCCGGCGCGGCAGCGCGGCTGCGCGGTGAGATCGCAGGATGAACGCCTTGCTCGACATCCGCGGCCTGCACGCCGGCTACGGCAACACCGAGGTGCTGCGCGGTGTGGACCTGCGGGTCGGCGCTGGTGAGATCGTCGCCTTGCTGGGCAGCAACGGCGCCGGCAAGTCGACACTGAACAACGCCGTCTGCGGCCTGTTGCCGGCGCGCGCCGGCCAGGTGTTTTTCGACGGCCACGACCTGACGAACGCGCATTACCGGCGCATCGTGATGGCCGGGCTGATCCAGGTGCCAGAAGGGCGGCGCGTGTTCCCCAACCTGAGCGTGCGCGAGAACCTGGCGCTCGGCTCCTTCACCCGCGCCCGCGCCCATCGCGCCGCCAACCTCGAGCGTGTGTTTGGCATCTTCCCGCGCCTGCGCGAACGCCAGGCCCAGCTCGCCGGCACGATGAGCGGCGGCGAGCAGCAGATGCTGGCTATCGGCCGCGGGCTGATGGCCGAGCCGCGGCTGCTGATCCTGGACGAACCTTCGCTGGGCCTGTCGCCGTTGCTGGTCGAAGAGCTGTTCGCGCTGATCGGCCGCCTGCACGGTGAAGGCCTGTCGGTGCTGCTGGTCGAGCAAAACGTTGCCCAGTCGCTGGAGATCGCCGACCGCGCCTATGTGATGGAAAACGGCAGCCTGCGCTTCAGCGGCCTGCCGGCCGAACTGCTGGCCAGCGACCAGCTGCGCCAGGCCTACCTCGGCCTTTGAACCTGGAAGCCTCATGCAAAGAAGACAAGTTCTCGCCGCCTTCGCCCTGGCCGGCCCGACTTGGCAGGCCGGTGCCCAGATCGGCGGCGCGGCGCTGCGCATCTTTGTCGGTGCGCCGCCCGGCGGCAGCACCGACACGCTGGCGCGCGAGATCGCGCCCGAGATGGGGCGGCTGCTCGGCCGCAACGTGATCATCGAGAACAAGTCCGGCGCCGGCGGCAACCTGGCGGCCGACGCGGTGGCCAAAGCCGCGCCCGACGGCAACACCTTGCTGCTGAGCTTCACCAGCCACACCATCAACGCCACGCTCTACCCCAAGCTGCCTTTCGACCCGGTGGCCGACTTCACGCCGCTGACGATGGTGGCGCGCTCGCCCTCGGTGCTGGTGGCGCACCCGTCGCTGCCGGTGAACAACCTGCGCGAGCTGATCGCCTACGCGAAGGCGCGGCCCGGCCAGCTCAACTTCGCCATCGGCGGTATCGGCTCGTCGCTGCACCTGGCCGGCGAAGCCTTCAAGATGCAAGCCGGCGTCTTCATCGTCAACATTCCTTACCGCGGCACCGCGCCGGCGATCGGCGACGTGGTGGCCGGCAACGTGCCGCTGATGTTCGCCGCCGTCGGCAACGCGCGCAGCCTGGTGGCCGCCGGCAAGCTCAAGCTGCTGGGCGTGACCAGCGCGCTGCGGCTGGCGCAATTCCCCGACACGCCGGCCATCGCCGAGACGCTGCCGGGCTTCGAGAGCTCGGCCTGGTTCGGCCTCTTCGGGCCGGCCAAGATGGCGCCCGACCTGGTCCAGCGCATCAGCGACGCCGCGCGCGCCGCGATCCAGGGCGAAGGCTTGCGCAAGCGCCTGGAGGCCGACGGCGCCACCGCGATCGGCAATGCACCGGCCGAGTTCGCCCGCTTCGTCGCTGCCGACGTGCCGCGCTGGGCCCGGCTGGTAACCTATTCGGGCGCCAAGCCGGAGTGAACATGGCGCCGCAGACACTGGCGCAAAAACTGGTCGCCCGCGCCTGCGGGCGCGAGCAGGTGCAGCCGGGCGAGATCGTGACCTGCAGTGTCGACCTGGCGATGTTCCACGACTCCGGTGGCCCGCGCCGCTTGCAGCCGATGCTGAGCGAGCTGGGCGCCGGCATCTGGGACAAGGACAAGGTCGTGCTGGTGATCGACCACTACGTGCCCGAGGCC
This sequence comes from Rubrivivax sp., assembly GCA_030693565.1. Lineage (GTDB taxonomy): Bacteria > Pseudomonadota > Gammaproteobacteria > Burkholderiales > Burkholderiaceae_C > Rubrivivax. Next base: position 3,382 of record JAUYAJ010000103.1, on the reverse strand, counting down.
GACGACGAGTCGCGCCGCATCGTGCGCATCGCGCGCGACTGGGCGCGCGAACAGGCCCTGCCCCATGTCTACGACAGCCAGGGCATCTGCCACGTGGTGGTGCCGCAGAAAGGCCATCTGCGCCCTGGGCTGTTCTGTGTCGGCGGCGATTCGCATTCGCCCACCGGCGGGGCCTTTGGCGCCTACATGTTTGGCATTGGCGCCACCGAGATGGCCGGCGTCGTCGCCACCGGCGAGATCTGGCTGCAAGCACCGCAGACGATCTTCATGCGCTGGATGGGCCGGCTGGTCGACGGTGTCAGCGCCAAGGACATGATGCTGGCGATGATCGGCCGCTTCGGCATGAACGGCGGCCAGTACCAGGCGGTGGAATTCTGCGGCGAAGCGGTGAGCGCGCTGCCGATGGCCGAGCGCATGACGCTGGCCAACATGAGCGCCGAGCTTGGCGCCCAGGTTGGCCTGGTCGCGCCCGACGCGGTCACGCGCGACTGGCTGCGTGGCGCCGGCGTGCAACTGCAGGATGAAGACCTGGCGCGCTGGCACAGCGACGAAGACGCGCCCGGCGTGCACCATGCCTTCGACGCCTCGGCGCTGGCGCCGCAGATCGCGCTGCCGCACAGTCCGGCCAACGTGCGGCCGATCGACGACCTCGAGCCGACGCCGATCCAGGTGGCTTACATCGGCGCCTGCACCGGCGCCAAGCTCGACGACCTGCGCGCCGCAGCGCGCGTGCTCGCCGGCTACCACATCGCTGCCGGCGTGACGCTGCTGGTGGCGCCGGCGAGCGTGCAGGATCGGCAGGCGGCAGAGCGCGAAGGCATCATGCGCTGGCTGCTCGACGCCGGCGCGACGCTGCTGCCCAGCGCCTGCGGCGCCTGCGCCGGCTACGGCAGCGCGATCGCCGAAGGCAGCACGGTGATCAGCTCGACGGCGCGCAACTTCAAAGGCCGGATGGGCGCCGACAGCGCCCAGGTCTACCTCGGATCGCCCTACACGGTGGCGGCGTCGGCGCTGCGCGGGCGCATCAGCGATGCGCGGGAGTTTCTATCATGAGCCCGCCGGGCCGCCCCAAGGGCGAATTCCTTCGTGCGACGCACGAAGGAGGATCCGAATGAGAACCTGGCGCCTGCCCGCCGAAGTCGACACCGACCAGCTCGCGCCCGGCGCGACGATGAAGCACGGCATCGAGGTCACGGCCCGCCATTGCCTGCAGACCGTGCGGCCGGGATTCGCCGGCGAAGTGCAGCGCGGCGATGTCATCGTCGCCGGCGCGCATTTCGGCATCGGCTCGTCGCGCGAACAGGCGGCCAGCGTGCTGGTTCATCTGGGCGTGGCGGCGGTGATCGCGCCGTCGTTCAGCGGCCTGTACTTTCGCAATGCCTTCAACGTCGGCCTGCTGCTGCTGAGCTGCCCGCGCGCGGCGCTCATCGAGGACGGCGAAGCGATCGCCTTCGACGCCCGCGCCGCCACCATCACCCGCAGCGACGGCGCCGTGTTGCGCTGCGAAGCCATCCCCGGCTTCCTGCTCGACATGATCGACGCCGGCGGCCTGCTGCCCCAACTGAAACTTCGCCTGCAAGCCCAGGAGACCCGATGACAACGCCCGAGTTCGACCTGTTGATCAAGAACGTACGCGTCGTGCGCCCGCAAGGCAACGTCGTGTTCGACGCCGACATCGCCGTGCGCGGCGGCCGCATCGCCAAAGTGGCGCCGGCCATCGACGCTCTGCGCGCCAAAGCCGTGCACGACGGCCGCGGCCGGCTGGCTTTCCCCGGCGTCGTCGACGCCCACATGCACAGCGGCATTTATTCGCCGCTGGCCGAAGACGCCGTCAGCGAGAGCAAGGCGGCGGCGATGGGCGGCGTGACCTCCAGCCTGAACTACTTCCGCACCGGCCAGTACTACCTGAACAAGGGCGGGCCTTATCGTAAGTTCTTCCCCGAGGTGCTGAGAATCAGCCGCGACCGCTTCTACGTCGACTACGGCTACCACCTGGCGCCGATGGACCGCAAGCACATCGAAGAGATCCCGATGCTGATCGAAAAGCATGGCGTGTCCAGCTTCAAGATCTTCATGTTCTACGGCTCGCACGGCTTGCATGGCGCCAGCGACACGCAGCGCGACTTCCTGATGATCGGCGACGACGAGCGCTACGACCTGGCGCATTTCGAGTTCGTCATGCGCGGCGTGCAGGCGGCGCGCGAAGCGATGCCGGACAAGGCGCGCCAGATCTCGCTCAGCCTGCATTGCGAGACCGCCGAGATCATGACGGCGTACACCAAGATCGTCGAGAAGGACCGCAGCCTCAAAGGCCTGGCCGCTTACAGCGCGTCGCGCCCGCAGCACAGCGAAGGGCTGGCGGTGTTCATCGCCAGCTACCTGGCGCACGAGACCGCGCTGCCGAACATCAACCTGCTGCACCTGAGTTCGAAGAAGGCGGTGCAGGCGGCGCTGATGATGGCCGACGTGTTCCCGCACATCGACTTCCGCCGCGAGGTGACGATCGGCCACCTGATGCTCGACATCACCTCCAAAGCGGCCGAGCTGGCCAAGGTCAACCCGCCGATCCGTCCGCGCGAAGACGTTGAATTCCTCTGGGAAGCGCTGCTCGCCGGCGAGCTCGACTGGGTCGTCAGCGACCACGCCTGCTGCCGCCAGGAGATGAAGATACCGAAGCATTACTTCGGCAACATCTGGATGGCCAAGAGCGGCTTCGGCGGCACCGAATACCTGCTGCCGGCGCTGATCAGCGAAGGCACGCGCCGCGGCATGGGCTACAACCAGATGGCACGGGTGACGAGCTGGAACCCGGCGCAGCGCTACGGACTGAACCACAAAGGCGACATCGCCGAAGGCTTCGACGCCGACATCGCCCTCGTCGACCCGGCGCACAGCTGGACCATCGCCGCCGCCGGGTCGCCGTCGACCCAGGGCTACACACCCTTCGAAGGGCTGGAGCTGTCGGCGCGCGTCGACACCACGTTCTTGCGCGGCATGAAGATCTGGGACGACGGCCAGCTGATCGGCAAGCCGCGCGGCCAGTACCTGCACCGGCCGACGGCGTGAACCCCGGCGTCGTGCGCGCGGCGGCGATGCCCGCGGGCACGCCGGAGGTGCCGGTGGCCATCGTCGGCGCCGGCGCCTGCGGGCTGACGGCGGCGCTGGCGCTGCGCGATGCCGGCATCGACTGCCTGCTGCTCGAACGCGACGCCACGCCGCAGGGATCGACCGCGCTGTCCTCGGGTTTCATCCCCGCCGCCGGCACGGCGGTGCAGCGCGCCGCCGGCATCGACGACGACAGCCCGGCGCGTTTTGCCGCCGACATCCAGGCCAAGGCCAAGGGCCAGGCCGCGGCGCACCTGGTGGCGGCCTACACAGCGGC
>JAUYAJ010000100.1 GCA_030693565.1 Rubrivivax sp. | reverse complement strand
CGGCGCCGCGCGGCGTCGCAGCTGCGGGGCCGAACCCGCGCACGCTGCTGTGTGTCGACGACACGCCGGCCAATCTGAGGCTGATGGCCGAACTGGTGGCCACCGAGCCCGGCTGGCGGCTGCTGAGCGCGAGCTCGCCCGAGCAAGGCATCGAGCTGGCGCGGACGCAGCATCCCGACCTCGTGCTGCTCGACATCCGGATGCCCGGGCTCGACGGCTACGCGGTGTTGCAGGCGCTGCGCGCCGACGCCGGCCTGGCCGGCGTGCCGGTGATCGCGGTGTCGGCCAGCGCGATGCCGGTCGACATCGCGCGCGGCCGGGCCGCGGGCTTCGACGACTACCTGACCAAGCCACTCGACCTGCAGCGACTGCGGATCGTGATCGACCGCCTGCTGGCGCGCTGAGAAGCCCGGCGCGAACGCCGCCGAAGCCCGGAACAGCCGGTGTTTCGATGCGCTCTTCGGCCCGCCTGCGCGCCGGGATCGACGTAGATTGCGCCCATCGCTCGTTCGATATCAAACGTATTTGATCGGACGGCGGTCCGTGTCCATCACCCCGGAGAAGAATCCATGAACAAGATCAAGATATCCACCCGGCTGGCGTTGCTGGTCGGCCTGCTGTCGATGCTGCTCGTCGCCATCGGCAGCGTCGGGCTGTTCGGCATCTCGCAAGCCAACACCAGCCTGCGCGCGATCTACGACGCCCGGCTCGTGCCGACCGGCCAGGTCGGCGAGATCCAGAGCCTGCTGCTGAGCAATCGACTGCTGGTCGCGGTGTCCCTCGTGACGCCGACCGCCGAGGACATCGCCAGGAACACGGCCGCGATCGAGGCCAACATCGCCTCGATCACCAAAGTCTGGGACGCCTACATGGCCACCACGCTGACCCCCGACGAAGCCAAGCTCGCCGGCGCGTTTGCCGAGGCCCGCAAGAAGTTCGTCGGCGAAGGCCTGCGGCCGGCGATCGCCGCCTTGCGCAGCAACGACATCGCGGCCGCCAAACAGGTGGTGACCGACAAGATCCGGCCGCTGTACACGCCGGTGGGTGACGGCATCCAGGCCTTGTTGAAACTTCAGCTCGACGTCGCCAAAGCCGAAGACGACGCCGCTGCCGCGCGCTACCAGACGATCCGTGCGCTGGCCATCGGCGCGATGGCGGCCGGCGTCGGCTTCGCGGTGTTGTTCGGCCTGTTCCTGATCCGCGGGCTGACGCGCTCGCTCGACCATGCGGTCGAGGTCGCCGACGCCGTCGCTGCCGGCAACCTGGACACGACCATTCGCGCCGAGGGCCAGGACGAAGTGGCGCGGCTGCTGCGCTCGATGACGGCGATGCGTGACCAGCTTGCCCGCGTCGTCGGTGAGGTGCGCCAGAACGCCGACAGCGTGGCCACCGGCAGCACGCAGATCGCCCAGGGCAACCAGGACTTGTCGAGCCGCACCGAGGAGCAGGCCAGTGCGCTCCAGGAGACCGCCGCGACGATGGAACAGCTCGGCTCGACGGTGCGCCACAACGCCGACAACGCGCGCCAGGCGAACCAGCTCGCGCAAGGCGCTTCGACCGTCGCCGCCCGCGGCGGCGAGGTCGTCGGCCAGGTCGTCGAGACGATGAAGGGCATCAACGACAGCAGCAGGAAGATCGCCGACATCATCTCGGTGATCGACGGCATTGCCTTCCAGACCAACATCCTCGCCCTGAACGCGGCGGTCGAGGCCGCGCGCGCCGGCGAGCAAGGCCGCGGCTTCGCCGTCGTCGCCGCCGAGGTGCGCCAGTTGGCGCAGCGCAGCGCCGCGGCAGCGCGCGAGATCCGCGGCCTGATCCAGCAGTCCACCGAGCAGGTGGGCGGTT
>JAUYAJ010000097.1 GCA_030693565.1 Rubrivivax sp. | reverse complement strand
GGAATTCGAGCAGGTGAGCGCGGGTCACGGAGCAATGCTCCAGGTGCTGCCGGTGCGCACGACGCTGCCGATCCGGCTGCCGTCGCTGCGCACCAGGTGGACGGCGCCGAGCCGGTTCGAGTCGGCGATGGTGGGGATCTGTGTCGTCATTTGTTCCAGCAGGTTGCCGCTGTTGTGCACGCTACCGTCCTTCTCGACGATTTTCCAGTTGCCGTCGGCGTCCCAGACCTTTGTGCGGCCTTTGCCCAGCGACTGCGACGGCGAGATCTTGATGCGTATCGTCACCTCGGCCGTGCCGGCACCCAAGGCCGGCGCCTTGACGATGCCATGTTTGACGCCACCCGTCAGGTCGGTGACGTTGCCGATCGCCTTGTCGACGCTGGTGACCTCGATGTTGCGCACGACGTTGCCGGCGGCGTCCTCGATCGCCAGGTCGAAGGACTTGGCGCCACCACCTTTGACGTCGCCGCCGACACGCACTCGCTGCCCGGGCGCCAGGCTGCGCGCCACACGCTGCGCCTCGCGCAACTCGCCCACGGCATTGACCAGGTCGCCACCGGTCTTGTTCATCTGCGTGATCGTGAAGCTGACCCAGTCCTCGAAGCCGACGATGCTGCCCGCGGCTTCCATCGTCAGCGTGCCACGCACGGCCTGCAAGGCGTCGCTGCCGCCGGCCAGGTAGACGTCGGCCATGCCTTTGGGCGTCAGCCGCAGCAAGGCCGTGGCAGCGCCGTCGCCCATGCCGGCCAGGCTGCCGATCAAGCCCTCGGCCTTGGTGGCGTCGCCGCTGACCTTGAGCACACGCTGGACGACGCCGAGTTCGCGCAGGCCCAGACCGGCGTCCATCATCTCGGCCACGCGGGCATAGGCCACGCCGGCGTCGACCAGCGCATTGACTGGCGCGGCATGGCTGCTGGCGTATTCGATGACGGCCTGGGCGCGCGCCAGGTCGGCCGAGCTGTCGGCCAGCGCGACGATGCGCCTGGGCTTGAGCCCCGACATCAGCGCCTGTTCCACCACCTCGGCGTTCATGCCGCTGTCGAGCAGCGGGTCGAGCACGCCCTCCTTGTCGAGCTTGGCCTTGATGCGCCCGCGCGCTGCGCCGCCCTTCAAGGCCTCGGCCTCCTTGCCGCCGGCTTCTTTCATCGCCAGCTTGAGGGCTTCCTCCTCGCTCAGGCCGCCTTTCTTGAGCGCGTCGGCGCGCGTGCGGATGCCTTTGGCGGCGGCGCCAACCGCCAGCAGGTCGAGGATCAGGCGCAGCCCGTCACCCTCCATCGACGCCGCCATCTTGGCCGCGTTGCGCTGCAGTGTGACGGCATTCGACGACGAGGCGACGGCGTCGAACACCGTGCCCAGCGACGCCAGCGCAGCCACCGCGTCGACGCCGGCGTAGGCGATCAGTGCATAGTCGACGGCGACGTTGACGAAGGGGATGAACTGCGCGCCGACCAGGGCACCGCCGATGAGCAGGATCTTCCACTTCTCGGCCCACAAGCCCTCGAGCAACTGCCAGGCGGCGTCGCCGAAGTAGTCGTTCTCCCAGGCCCAGGTCATCGCGCGGTAGATGCGGTCCTCGCCGGCCTCGGCGGCGATCAGCTTGTCGACCTCCTCGAGCTTCTCGGTGAACAGCTTGCTGCCTTCGATCCAGAACATCATCGCCGGCACCAGGCCGAGCAAGGTGGCGGCGAAGGCCTGGACGAAGGCCATGTTCGTGATCGCCGTCGTCTCGTCGTCGGCGGCCTGCAGCAGTTCTTCGGTGGTCACGGCGGCGATGCGATCGGCCAGGCCGCGCAGGCTGGCCTGCTTGGTTTCGACGAAGGCCGCGTAGTCGATGTAGTTGACGACGATGTCGCCGCTGGCCACGTCGTCGGCAAAGCTCTCGGCCATGCCGTTCCAGACGATGTAGAAGCCCAGCGCCCAGCCGACCACGCCGTGGTCGCGCGCGGCCAGCGCCATCTCCTTGACCACATGCTCCTGCGTCAAGCTGACGTGGCGCAGGCGCAGCGGGAACTCGCTCAGCGCGCCTGCCTCGGCATAAGGCACGGGCAGGCCCTTGGCGCCGATCTCGGCCGGCACCCGGGCCGCGACCTCGACCATTGCCTTGTGAGTCTTTTCCTTGCTCTTGGCCAGCGCGGCGTCGTCGACCTCGAGCACCAATGCGTCGTAGACCAGGTCGGCCCAGGTCAGCGGGAACGCTTCCGTCGCCAGTTTCCAGCCCCAATCGCCGGTGCGCTCCAGCGTGATTTCCTCCGACTCGGCGTCGATCAGGTTCTGGTCGAAAAAGGCCTGCAGTTCGTCGGCGTCGTCAAAGTCGTTCGCGTCGACTCCTTGGAGCAGCAAGGTGACGCGCAAGGCGTAGGCCGCGTCGGCAAAGTCGCCGGCCTCGCGCGCGTCGGTGCTTTCCTGCACCCAGGACTCGAACTCGTCGTCCATCATCTGTTCGAGGTCGGGGCTGCGCTGCACCGTGCTGCGGGGTGCCGTCGGCGCGCTCGGCGCCGCCCCTTGCTGAACCACGTGGGTCAGCTCGTGCGCCAGCAAGGCCTTGCCGGCTGGCGTGTCGGGCGCGAATTCGCCCTCATTGAAGACGATGTGGTTGCCGCTGGCATAAGCGCGTGCCTGGATGGCAGCGGCCGATCGTGCTGCCGCAGCGTCGCTGTGCACGCGCACGGCGCCGAAATCAGCGCCCAGCGCTTGCTCCATGGCGCCACGCAGGCGGGGTTCGAGCGAGTGGCCCGGCGTGCTCAGGCTTTGCTGGACCGCGGCGCCGGCTTGGCCGGCGTGCGGAGACAGGGCGGCGGCGGCCGCACGCTGCAGCGTGCGCGTGCGGCTGACCGATGCGGGAACCGCCATGCCGCGTCGGCCACGCTGGCCGGCAGCAACGCCAACACGGTCGGCCGCCTGCTCGGCCTGCC
>JAUYAJ010000095.1 GCA_030693565.1 Rubrivivax sp. | reverse complement strand
GTCAGCCCTGGTGCAGAACGCCGAAGTGGTCTCGGTGCTGCCGCAGTGGCGCGTTGGCGGCGCGGCGCCGGCGCTGGCCACCGGCTGGTTGCTGGACTACCTGCCTTGGGTGATGGGCGCCGGCGTCGTTGTCTCGGTGGCCTTGCTGGCCTGCGCTGTCGGCTTGCTGCTGCGGCTGGAATGGGCGCGGCAACTGTTCATCGGCTTGCTCGGCCTGGTGATGCTGGCCAACCTGGCCGGCCTGTGGCTGCAGCACGAGGTGGTGCAGGCCCTGGTCAACAGCACCTTGAGCCGCGGCGCCTTGCCGGCCCAGGCCGCGGGCGTGTTCGGCGGTTTCGCCACCGCCACCCAGGCGATGGCGGTGCTGGTGACGCTGGCCGGCTGCGCGCTGCTGGGCTGGATCATGCGCCGGCTGATGTCGGAGGCGGTGCGCCAGGAATTCGCCTGAGGTTGAGAGGCAATCCCATGGGCTCGCGCCGGGGTGTCCATGGGATTGCCTCTCAACCTCTGACTCAGGCGACGTCGCCGTCGACGTAAAACCAGCGCCCGCCCTCGCGAACGAAGCGGCTGCTTTCCTGCAGGCGCTGGGCGCGCCCACCCAGCTTGCTGCGGGCGACGAAAGCCACCACGGCGTGATCGTCGTCGATGCACTGCGCGCTGCTCACCTGCAGACCGAGCCAGCGCAAGCCGGGCTCGGGCGCTGGCAGCGCGGCCGGCCGCGTCGACGCATGCCAGGTTGCCAGCAGGTAGTCACGCCGGTCGAGCACGAAGGCGCTGTAACGCGAACGCATCAAGGCCTCGGCGCTGGGCGCAGGCAGCGCGCCGGCGTGCCAGCGGCCGCAGCAGTCGGCGTAGGCCTGGACGCTGCCGCAAGGGCAGGGCGGGTTGGCAGGGGTGGGTATCGGCATTGGCGTCGGCATTGGCGTCGGCATTGGTGTCGTGGGGGCTGGCTACACTGGCCAATCTAACCGAGGTGACGACGATGATCGACCCGCAAGCCCGCGCCTTGCTCGACTTGATGATCGAACGCGGCGTGCCGCCGATCCACACGCTGACGCCCGAGCAGGCGCGGCGCATGTACCTCGAACGGCGCAGCTTCACTCAGCCCGAGCCGCCGCCAGTGGCCGCGGTCGAGAACCTGCAGGCGCCGGGGCCGGCGGGGCCGATCGCGCTGCGGCTGTACCGGCCTGTGGCTGGCCCGGCACCGGCACCGGCGCCGGTGCTGGTGTACTTCCATGGCGGCGGCTGGACCATTGGCGACCTCGACACCCACGACGTGCTGTGCCGCCAGCTCTGCGCCGCCAGCGGCGTGGCGGTGCTGGCGGTCGACTACCGGCTCGGCCCCGAACACCCGTTTCCGGCGGCGCCGGACGACTGCCTGGCGGCAACGCGCTGGCTGCAGGCGCAGGCGGCTGCGCTCGGGCTTGACGGCCGGCGGCTGGCGCTGGGCGGCGACAGCGCCGGCGGCAATCTGGCGGCGGTGGTGGCGATTGCGCTGCGTGACGGCGATGATGGCGGTAAGGGCGGTGACGCCGCACCGGCGCTGCAGTTGCTGATCTACCCGGCCACCGACATGCGCGCGCAAGCGCCCTCGCATCGCAGCAACGGTCAGGGCTATCTGCTGACGGCTGACAGCGTGGCCTACTACCGCGGCCAGTACATCGCCGACAGCGCGGCCTGGAGCGACTGGCGGGCGTCGCCGCTGCTGGCCGCCGATCTGGGCCGCTTGCCGCCGGCGCTGGTGATCACCGCCGGCTACGACCCGCTGCGTGACGAAGGCCGGCAGTACGCCGACGCCTTGTCGGCGGCCGGCAGTCCGGCGCAATACGTCTGTTTCGAGCGCCAGATCCACGGCTTCATCACCATGGGGCGGGTGCTGGACGAAGCCAACACCGCCATCGACTTGTGCGCCGCGGCGCTGCGCCGGGCGCTCAAACCCTGAGAGGTTGAGAGGCGATCCCATGGGCTCGCGCCGGGGTGTCCAAGAGCCCTGAGCAAGACGCAGCGCGCGGCCCGGACTCATGTCCGGGCAAGCGATGCAACGCCGCGCAGGGCCCTTGGACGCCCCGGCCCTGCGGGTAAGCCCCCAGAACAGCCTCACTCGGCGTTGCAAATGCTCGCCGGGCCACCCCGGCCCGCCTGCGCTTTGCGCCTTGATTGAGACTGTTCTGGGGGCTTACGCGGGCCCATGGGATTGCCTCTCAACCTCTGCTGCAAACCCGTGAGGCCTGGCTGGGCTTGCCATGACAACTGTATAAACGTACAGTTGTCGGGTGGATTCCTTGTTTGTTCTCGCCGCCGGACCAGTGGCTGCGCCCCCATCGCCGGTTGCCGGGCCGGCCTGGCTGCGTCCGCCTGACGGGGCGCTCGAAGACCTGCACCCGGCGCTCTGGCGCGCCCACCAGGTGGGGCGCCAGCCGACGGCGACGCGGCCGACCGGTTTTGCCGCGCTCGACGCCGAACTGCCCGGTGGCGGCTGGCCGGCCGGCATGCTCAGCGAGCTGCTGCTGCCGCACCCCGGCGTGGGCGAAATCCGGCTGCTGGCGCCGGCGCTGGC
>JAUYAJ010000082.1 GCA_030693565.1 Rubrivivax sp. | reverse complement strand
AGGCCAGCAGCGCTACGAGGAGCAGCAGCGTGAGCGCAGCATCGCTGCCCTCAAGCGCCGCGCCGCCGCGCTGGGCTTTCGTATCAATCCGTTGGCGGCCGCCGCATGAAACTGGCCGTCTTCAGTTTTGTTTCTTGAGAGTCGGCGCCGGTGAGCGAAGCTGCGCTCGATGGGCTGATCGAGGCGCTGCGCCGATTGCCCGGCGTCGGCGTCAAGTCGGCGCAGCGCATGGCCTTTCACCTGCTTCAGCATGACCGCGACGGCGCCCGCCAGCTGGCGCTGGCCTTGCAGCAAGGCGTTGAGCGCATGCGCCACTGCGAGCGCTGCCACACCTTCACCGAGCAAGCCGTCTGCGACACCTGCAATGACGCTGGCCGCGATGCCCGGCTGCTGTGCGTGGTGGAAACGCCGGCCGATCAGGCGGCGCTGGAGCGCAGCGGCAGCTACCGCGGGCTGTACTTCGTGCTCATGGGGCGCATCAGCCCGCTGGACGGCATCGGCCCGGGGCAGATCGGCGCGGCGGCGCTGCTCGAGCGCGCCGCCGACGGCGCCGTCGAGGAAGTGATCCTGGCCACCGGGTTCAGCGCCGAGGGCGAAGTCACCGCCCATGCGCTGGGCGAGGCCTTGCGCGCGCGCGGCTTCAAGGTCACGCGGCTGGCGCGCGGGGTGCCGGCGGGCAGCGATCTCGAACATGTGGACCTGGGCACGATTGCCCACGCCCTGGTCGACCGCCGCTGATCAGCCCAGCGCCTGGATGCGGCCGCAGTCGATGTCGCAGCGTTCCAGCAAGGCGCGGACGTCGTCGCCCAGCGCCCAGTCAGCGGCCGGCGGCGCTTCGCTGCCCCAGGTGGTCTGGCTGCCGGTGGCAAAGCCCAGCGCCTTCAGCACCGCCGAGCACTTCAGGCACACCGGCCGCGCCGGGCAGTGCACGGTGCGGCTGCCAGCACCGGTGATGAGCGCCTGGGCACCGACGACGCATTGGCTGGTGCTCCAGCCCGGATGAAGGTCGCGCACGCTGCGGATGACGGCGTCCAGCGCCATCATCTCGGCGTGCACCGCGCCGGCGCCGCTGCCGCCGGGGTAGGCCACCGGCCCCAGGAACAGCGTGGCCCGGGGTGCGGACGGCGGCGTTGTCGGCTGGTGAGAGTCCGTCATCGCCTGGCCTTCGCGCAAGAGGCGCGGGCCTTCGCCGGCGCTGACCGTCGCCGGCTCGGCATCCCGCTCGCGTCGAACGGGAACAGGGGCTGCTGGCTCATCGTCGGCTCCCGCAGGGTTGAGCCCCATGCTAGCGGCGCCGGGCTGCGACCGCCAGCCCCTGCTGCCATCAGTCCGGTCGCAGCACCTGCAGCGCGCGGTCGAGCCCGCCCTCGGTGATCGAGATCATTGCTTGCGCCGCCACCGCGGGCTTGGGGTGGTAGGCGATCGACAGCCCGGCGGCGGCCATCATCGGCAAGTCGTTGGCGCCGTCGCCGACGGCGATGACTTGGCTCGGCTCGATGCCCATCAGCTCGGCCACTTCGAGCAGCACGCGCTTTTTCTCGGCGCCGTCGACGATGTCGCCCCAGGGCCGGTCGAACAGCGTGCCGGTGAGCCGGCCACCGGCCACGCCCAGCGTGTTGGCGCGTGCAAAGTCCAGCCCCAGGCGGTGGCGCACACGCTCGCTGAAGAAGGTGAAGCCACCCGAGATCAGCAGCGTCTTGAGCCCGGCGGCCTGGCAGGCTCGGACAAAGGCCTCGACGCCGGGGTTGAGCTGCAGGCGTTCGGCATAGACCTGTTCGAGCGCCGACTCGGGCACGCCGGCCAGCAGCGCGACGCGGCGGCGCAGGCTGTCCTTGAAGTCGCTGATGTCACCGCGCATCGTCGCTTCGGTGATCGCTGCGACCTCGGCCTTGCGGCCGGCGACGTCGGCGATCTCGTCGACACATTCGATGTTGATCAGTGTCGAGTCCATGTCGAACGCGACCAGCTTGAAGGCGCTGAGTTTCAGGGGCGGCGTGAAGCCGCGCAGGGCCAAGCCAGGAATGGGAGCGGTCGACATGGGGGTGCGGGGCGGCGCCGGGGCGTCGCAAGCGGTTGGGCAGGCTGCGTTGCTGCCGATTATCCGCAGTCGAACCGGCTCAGCGCAGCGGGGCTGCCGGCAGCACCGCGGTCGCCTCAAGCTCGATCTTGCCCGGGCTGTCGAGCAGGTCGGCGACGAAGATCATGCTCATCGCCGGGTAATGCGTGCCCATCAGGCGGCGCCAGACGGCGCCAAGGTCGCGCCGCGCTGCCAGGTAGGCCGGCTTGTCGCAGCAATAGGCAGTGATGCGGCCGATGTGCTGCGGCCCGCCGCCGGCCTGGGCCAGCACATCGAGCAGGTTCTTCAGTGCCTGTTCGAACTGCGGCGCGATGTCTTCCGACTCGAAGACCTGGCGCGCGTTCCAGCCCACCTGGCCGGCGATGAAGACGATGCGGCCGGCGTCGACGACCAGACCGTTGGCATAACCGATCGGTGCGTCCCAGCCCGGAGGGTGCAGCACTTGCATCGCGAAGCCCCTCAGTCGGTGTAGTGCGGCGGGTCGGGGTCGACAGCCCAGTCGGCCTCGGGCTGCGGCACCTTCTTCAGCCAGGCTTGGATGAGCTCGACATGCTCACGTTCCTCTTCCTGCAGTTCCAGCGCGGCCTGGCGCACCGCCGTGTCGGTGGCAATCGACGCCAGGTGGGTGAAGAAACGCTCGGCGCGCTGCTCGGCAGCCAGCGCGAGCTGCAACGCATGCCAGGGCTGCATCAGGTAGTGGATCTCGTCGCTGGGCACGGTCTCGGCCGCCTCGCAGCCTTCCCAGCCCGGCGCGCGCGGCTGCATCGGCAATTCGCTCCAGCCCATCTGGGCCATCACCTGCTCGGCGTGCCGGCCTTCGATGATGGCCATCTTGCGAAACAGCGCCGACACCTCGGCGTTGTTGTGCACGTCCATCGCGTCGGCCAGGTCGGCATATCGCTGCGAGGCTTCGAGTTCCATCGCCACCGCCTGGGCCATGAAGGCTTCGATGCTCGGCGGCGCGCTTAGGGGCTGGTCAATGCTCATACGGCGAACTCCGCTCCGAGGTCGGCAGGGCTGATGCGCGCGCTGCGCCGCGTCAGCGGGTAGGGGCTGCGGTCACCGGCGTAGAGCACGCCGATGTTGAAGCCGTCGTCGGTCATGACGCGGCGCGCTGCACGCGCGGCGTCGTCGGTCGGCCCCACGGTGGCGGCGTGGACCAGGGTCTTCCACTGGCGCTGCTCGGGTCGGAAGGTGACGCAGGGGCTGAGGATCTCGATGAACGAGAAGCCCGGGTGGCGCATACCCTGGGCGATGATGTCGGCGGTGCCGTTCGGGTCGCCGGCGAAGGCTCGGGCAACGAAGTTGGCGCCCGCCGCGAGCGCGATCACCAGCGGGTGGAACGAGCGGATGCCGGTGCCGCCGGGCGACAGCTTGTTGTCCCAGTCGGGTTCGGTGGTCGGCGAAGCCTGGCCCTTGGTCATGCCGTAGACATGGTTGTCCATCACGACGTAGGTCAGGTCGACGTTGCGCCGGCAGGCGTGCATGAAGTGATTGCCGCCGATCGAGTAGCCGTCGCCGTCGCCGCCGGTCACGACCACGGTCAGCTCGGGCCGCGCCACCTTCAGCCCGGTGGCGGCGGCCAGCGAACGTCCGTGCACACCGTGAAAGCCGTAGCACTTCGTATAGGCCGGGATGCGTGACGAACAGCCGATGCCCGACACCACCGCCACCTCGTGCGGCGGCAGCTGCAGCGCGGCCAGCGCCTTGGTGATCGCGCCAAGCACGGTGAAGTCGCCGCAACCCGGACACCAGATCGGTTTCGTCGCCGACTTGTAGTCGGCCGCGTTCAGTACCGCTTGCGGTGCGCAGACCTCGTTCATGCCAGGGTCTCCTCGGGTGCGTGGGCGCGCTGCCAGGCCACGATGGCAGCGCTCAGTTCGGCCGGGCGCAGCGGCAGCGGCCCTGGGCGGTGGAAGCTGGTGGGCCGGCCCGGCAGGTCGTACATGGCGCGCAGGTAGCGGTAGAGCTGGGCGCTGTGGTTCTGCTCGACGACCATCACCTGGCGCACGCCGGCCAGCGCCTGCGCCAGTTGCTCGGGCCGCGCCGGTGCGAGCAGCCGCAGCGCGATCAGCCGCGCCCGAACCCCCTGTTCGGCGGCGCGCGCCAGCGCTTCGCGCACGGTGCCGGTGACCGAGCCGAAAGTGATCACCGCGGCGTCGCCATCGCCTTCGATGTCGGCCCACCAGCGGCCGTAGTCGTGGCGCGCCAGCTTGCGTTCACGCTTGTCGAGCTGCACGAGGTGGTCGCGCGACTGGCTGCTGGGCACGCCGAGTTCGGTGTGCTCGAGCCCGTCGGCGGTGTAAGCCACACCCGGCGTGCCGGGGATGGCCATCGGCGAGACGCCGGACTCGGTGTCGCGGTAGCGTTTGTAGTCGGCGCTGTCGGCGGCTGCGGTGAGCCGGGCGGCGTGGAAGCCGGGGTCGACCGGGCGGTCGATGATGGCGCGCGACTGGCCCATGAACTGGTCCGACAGCACGATGGCTGGCGCCTGCAGCGCCTCGGCCAGCTGCACCGCCCATTGCGTGGTGGCGATGCAGTCGGCGATCGAGGTCGGCGCCAGCACCAGGCGCGGCGCGTCGCCGTGCAGCCCGCTGACGGCGAACGAGAGGTCGCTTTGTTCGCTCTTGGCGGGGATGCCGGTGGACGGCCCGCCGCGCATCACGTCGACGATGACGATCGGCACCTCGGCGCTCACCGCCAGCCCGATTGCCTCGGTCATCAGCGCCAGTCCGGGGCCGGCGGTGGCGGTCAGCGAGGGCACGCCGCCGTAAGCGGCGCCGATGATCATGTTCGCCGACGCCAGTTCGTCTTCGGCCTGCAGCAGCGTGCCGCCGACCTGGGTCAGCGCTGGCGCCATCCATTCCAGCAATTCGGTGGCCGGCGTGATCGGGTAGGCGGCGACGAAGCGCACGCCGCCGCGAATCGCGCCCAGGCCGGCGGCTTCGTTGCCGCTGATCATCCAGCGCGGCCCGTGCTCGCCAGCAGCGGCCAGGCGGTCGAAGCTGGCGCCGGGCGTCAGCCCGGTGGCTTCGGCCAGGCCGGCTTGCAGCGCACCCAGGTTGGCCACCAGGCCCGCGTCCGAGTGTTTCCAGGTTTCGCGCAGCGCGGCCTGCAGCGCCGCCGCCGGCAAGCCGGCCAGGCCGCCGGCCAGCCCGAGCGCCAGCATGTTGGTCCAGCTGCCGGGGATGGCCTTGGCCATCTTCTTCAGCGGCAGCGCGATGCAGCGTGCGCCGCTGCGCGCAAAGACTTCTGGCACCTCGCCTTCGCCAGCGTCGCACAGGATCAGGCTGTCGGCGCGCAGCGGGATCTCGTCGGCGAAGCGGTGCACGTTCTGCCAGTCCATCGCCAGCAGCAGGTCGAAACTGTCGTCGAGTGCGTCCATCGGCCGCGGCGCCAGCCGCAGCAGCGCGGCAGCCTCGCCGCCGCGGATCTGCGGCCCGCTGGTGCGTACCATGATGCCGTACAGGCCGGCGCGCGCCGCGGCGTCGAGCAGCATCGTGCCGGCGGTCATGACGCCGCTGCCGCCGCTGCCGGCGATGGCCACCGACACGGTGCCGGCGCCGCGCGCCGCGGGCCGGGGGCTGTCGTTGTCTGGATGGGCTGTCACGGTGCGCTCCGCTGGCTGCGATGTGGCTAGTGAAAGGGCTGGCGCAGCGACCACGTCTGATGCAGATCAACCTCTGCGCACGCTGAAGTGCCGATAGTCACTAAAAGCGGT
>JAUYAJ010000065.1 GCA_030693565.1 Rubrivivax sp. | reverse complement strand
CCGGAGCGATACCCCGTGGTATCGCGAGGATTTGCAACGACGCCACGGGGCCAAAGACGCGGTTTTATGTGCCGAATAGCGTGCAACACCACACTAGCGGCGCTGGCCGGCCCCGCTGTCACGGAATCAAGCCCTTGGCCTTCAGATAGGCCTGCGCGACCTGGCCGGCGTCCTGGCCTTCGAGCGCGATGCGGGCGTTGAGTTGCTGCAAGGTCGGTGCGTCGAGCGAGCTGAACAGCGGCGCCAGCAAGGCGGCGATGCGCGGCTGGCGCGCCAGCACCTCGGCGCGTATCACCGGCGTCGGCGCGTACACCGGCTGCACGCCCAGCGGGTCGTCCAGGATCACCAGGCCGAGCGCCGCCACCGGCCCGTCGGTGCCGTAAGCCATGGCGGCGTTGACGCCCGAGGTCTGCTCGGCCGCCGCCCTCAGCGTGACGGCAGTGTCGCCACCGGCCAGCGTCAGCAACTGCTCCTGGCGCAGCTTGAAGCCGTAGGCCGCCTGAAAGGCCGGCAAGGCGTCCGGGCGCTCGACGAACTCGGCCGAGGCCGCGAGCTTGAAGCGGCCACCACCGCCGAGATAGCGGCTGAGATCGGCCAGCGACTTGAGCCGCTGGGCCTGGGCAAGGTCCTGGCGCAGCGCAATCGCCCAGGTGTTGTTGGCCGGTGACGGCTGCAGCCAGACCAGCTGGTGGCGCTCGGCGTCCAGGGCCTTGACGCGGGCGTGGCCGGCGGCGTGGTTGCGCCAGGCCGGGTTCTTCTCGTCGCCGAGGAAGAAGGCGCCGTTGCCAGTGTATTCCGGGTAGAGGTCGATCTGCCCGGCCAGCAGCGCGGCGCGCAGGATCTGCGTGTTGCCCAGTTGCAGGCGGTTCTCGGTGCGGATGCCATGCGCCTGCAGCGTGCGCAGCATCAGCTGGCCCAGCAGCGAGCCTTCGGTGTCGATCTTCGACGCCACACGCACCGCGGCCACGGTCTGGGCCTGAGCGAACCGGGCCTGCCAGGCCAGCGCAGCAGCCAGCAGCGATCGCAGCGCGAGCCTGCGCGGGGGGTTTCCTTGCATCGACATGTCAGCGTTCCCTTGCCTGCGAGCGGCTGGCGGCGACCGTCCGGCGGGCCCGGCGGGCCGTCGCGCACGATGGTAGCGGCTGTGAAGGCTGTGCCAGCGCGCGACCGATGTTGTCAAGGTGTAACCGGCATCAACCCGCGCCGAATGCGGCCGATAACCCAATTACCGCACGACGAAGGAGATCGACATGGTTGCACCCGCAAGGTCCGCAGAATTCGCCACCGCGAACCCGCATGCACTGGCGAGCATTCTCGAAGCCAGCCAGACGCGTTCCATCATCGCCGCGAGCGACATCTTCGACAACCAGGGCATCAAGCTGTGGGCGCGCGACCAGCCGGTCTCGCAAGCCTTGCAGCGCAAGCTGCTCGACCGCCAGCTGCGCCAGCCGCTGGAGAGCTGCCTGATGGCCGAGGACGGCGTCACCAGCCTGACGCTGGTGCGCTCGCTGGAAGAACAGCTGGCGCAGGACGGGCCGCTGCAAGCGCTGCTGACGCCTTGCGCGGCGCGCCTGCTGCTCGAAGCGCCCTACCTGCCGCTGCACTCGGTGGCGCAATTGCTGTTGACGGCCGGCCATGCGGCAAGGCCTGCGGCCTTCACCCACGCCGTCCAGGCGATGGCCTTGAACGGCGCCTTGATGGTGGCCCATGGCGGCCGCTCGGCCGAGATCCGCCTCGCCATGCTGTGCGGCCTGCTGCACGACCTGGGCGAGATGTACATCGACCCGCGCTACGGCGAAGCCGATGCCGACCTCAGCCTGGACCTGAAAAGCTACCAGCAACTGGTGGTTCACCCCCATGTGGGCCAGCTGCTGCTGGCGCAACTGACCGACTATCCGCAGGCGGTCATCCGCGCCGTTGCCGAGCACCACGAGCGGCTCGACGGTTCGGGCTACCCGCACTGCCTGCAGCAAGATCAGGTCTCGCCGCTGGGGCGCATGATGGCGGTGACCGAGGCCACGCTGGGCGTCTTGCGCGCTGGCAACGTCGACCTGGCGCGTGTCAGCGTGGCGTTGCGCGTCGTGCCCGGCGAATACGACCTCGACTGGGTCGGTCAGATCTCGAAGGCCGCACGCTCGCGGCCAGCACAAAGCGCCGCGCCGCGGCTGGTGCAGATCCAGGCCCGTCTGAGCCAGCTCGACGACGCCCTGGCCCAAGCCGATGCCGCAGTGGCTGCGCTGCTGGCCGACACCCAGGCCGGCGGCCTGCGCAGTGCGGTTCAGCTGGCCGGCCACTTGCTCGGGCGCTTGCGCGCCGGCTGGAGCGACAGCGGCTTGTGGAGCCCGCATTCGGTGAGCGAGAACGACGCCGCCGAAGTCGAGGCGATCGAAGACGAACTGCTGTTCCGCATGCGCAGCATCGAGCGCGCCGCCCAGTTGCGCGCCGGCGAACTGCCTTACAGCGACGCCTTGCGTTTGCAGCAGCTGTGCCAGCAGCTGTCGGTGATGTCGCAGGGCTGACAGGCCAGGCTGCGCATCAGGATGCCGGCGGCGCCGGCGTCAAACCCCAGGCCGCTGCCGCCAGCCCGAGCCGGCGCTTGACCTCGGCCGCCAGCGGGCCGCTGTCGGCCAGCACCGTGACGTCTTCGGCATGGCGCAGGATGTCCATCGCCAGCTCGGTCGGGTCGGCGTAAGGCAACTCGAGCTGGTAGCGGCCGTCGGCCAGCCAGTTGCTGCGCTGCTCCGGGTGCCATTCCTCGCGGCTGACCCAGAGCGCGGCGCGCGGCGCGAACGCCAGCGTCACCCAATGCGCCTGGGCGCCGGCATAGATGCCGTAGCCGCTGTCCATTTCGGCCTCGACCTGCGCCAGCGGCATGTCCAGCGCCGCCGCCTCCAGCGCCAGCGCTTGCTCGACGGCGTCGAGCGCAAAGCGCAGCAGGCGCTGGCGCGAGTGGCACCAGGCGTCCAGGTACCAGGTGTTGCGGTAATGCACCAGGCGCTGCGGCGAGACTTCGCGCTCGCTGACTTCGCCGCGCCCACGCGTCAGGTAGCGCATCTGCAACCGGCGCCGCTTCAGCAGCGCCTCGCCGACACGTTCGAAAAACGGGCCTGGCACCGGCCGCTTGGCCTGGCTGATGATGCGCACGCGCTGGAGCAAGGCGCGGGCTTCGTCCTCGCCGGTGCCCAGCATCTGGTGGATGCGTTCGAGCAGCGGCTGCAGATGGCGGCTGATGACGCCGTCGGTGTCGAGTTCGCTGAGCAGCCGGTGCGCCATCAACAGGCTGTAGAGCTCACGCTCGTTGAACCAGAGCCCCGGCAGTTCATGCTTGGTGCCGCGGAACTCGGCGCCGAAGCGGTAGCCGTTGAGGTCGCGGTCATATTCGATCGGCGCGCCGAGCCGATCGCGCAGGTAGTCCAGGTCGCGCTTGAGTGTCGCCGGCGACACCTCGAGTGCGTCGCGCAGTTGCTGGAAGCTGACATGACCGTGGCTGCGGATCAGCATCTCGATCTGGTAGACACGGGCGGTCTTGCTCATGGGCGTCGGCGGGCTGGCGGGTTGGAAGGTGGTGTTCGGCAAGACTAACCCGGCCGTGTTAGCTTGGCGGTCTTCGACCCCTACCTGACGACCCCGCATGCGCGCCCGCCACCCTGCCCCCCTGCCAACGCTGCCCGAACGCTGGCGCCTGGATGCCGGCGACGCCGCGCTCGCCACCTTGCACGTGCCGGCCGACCTGCAGCGCGAACGCACCTTCGAGATCGCCTGCGCGATGACGGTGCGCAGCAGCGCTGACGCCGTCGACGCATGGCATCAGATGGCGGTGTCGGCCAACGGCGCCTTGCAATGGCGGCGCCGCATCACCACCAGCAACCCCGGCAGCAGCGACGGCCTGGACTACCGCTTCCGCCGCAGCGTGCCGGTCGGTCAGGCCTTGACTGTGGCCGTGGCCTGCGAGCTGCGTGGCGGGCGCCGCGCCAGCCTGGTCATCGAAGCCGACGAATGCTGAACGCGCCCGTGGCGCCAGCTAAGCGCTGCTGATGGGGATCGCGACGCGCCGGCGCGGCGCCGACTCGCGGGCGCGCAGCTGGCCGCAGCCGGCGTCGACGTCCTGGCCTGCCGACTGCCGCAGCGTGGTCAGCACACCGCGCGCCCGCAGCCGGCTGGCGATCGCCGCCGAGCGCTCGGGCGCCGGCCGGCGGTAGTCCAGGCCGGGCACGCTGTTGTAGGGGATCATGTTCATGATCGCGTACTTGCCAGCCAGCAGGCGCACGATGCCGTCGAGCTCGTCGTCGCCGTCGTTGACGCCCTCCAGCAGCGTCCACTGGTACTGGATCGGATAGCCGGTGGCGCGCGCATAGCTCTCGCCCAGCGCCACCAGCTCGGCAGGGTCGATGCGCGGCGCGCGCGGCAGCAGCTCGGCGCGCCGCTGGGCCTGCGTGCTGTGCAGCGACAGCGCCAGCGCCGGCTTGACGCGGCCACGCGGCAGCGCCTCGAACACCCGGTGGTCGCCGACGGTAGAGAAAACCAGGTTCTTGTGGCCGATGGCGCCCGCCGTGCCCAGCAGCTCGATCGCCGCCAGCACGCTCTCCAGGTTGTGCGCCGGCTCGCCCATGCCCATGAAGACGACCTTCTTCACCGGCCGCAGCGTGCGCGCCAGCGCCACCTGGGCGACGATCTCGGCACTGCCCAGCTGGCGCAGCAAGCCGCCCTGGCCGGTCATGCAGAACACGCAACCGACGGCGCAACCGACCTGGGTCGACACGCACAGACCGCCACGCGGCAACAGCACGCTTTCCACCGCCTGGCCGTCGGCCAGGCCGACCAGCAGTCGCGCCGAGCCATCGGCGCCCGCATGTTCGGAGCGCAGCCTTGCCAGGCCCAACCACTCGGCGCGCAGCTGCGGCAATTGCTCGCGCAGCGCCAGCGGCAGGAAGTCTTCGGGCCGGCTGCGGCCGCTGCCGGCGTCCAGCGCCTGCGTCCATTGGCGCAGCAGGCGCTGTTCGTGCAGGGGTTTGGCACCCAGCGCGCGCAGGCGCTGGCGAATGTCGTCGATGTGCATGGTTCGGTGGCTGGGTCTGGGCGCTGCGCGACCGGTGCGCCGGCCGCGGCCCCAGTGTAGGCAAGTTCAGTTCGGCGCCAGCGGCAAGGACAGGATCACGCTGCAGCCCTGCCCCGGCCGGCACTCCAGTCGCAGCGTGCCGTTCATCGCCGCCACCAGCAAGCGGCTGGCGTACAAGCCCAGGCTGGCGCCGCGCAGCGCCGCGAAAGGATCACCCGGTTGATCCGACGGCGGCTCGGCATCAGGCTGCAGATCGTCGCTGACGCCGCGCCCGCCGTCGATCACGCGCACGCTGACCATGCCGGCCGCTGCAGCGCCGCAGGCGATGCGCACGACGCTGCCCGTTCGGCTGCGTGAGATCGCATGGGCGAGCAACTGGTCGACCACCTGGCGCAGCCGCAGCGCGTCAGCTTGCACCGTCGGCACGCCGGTGGCCGGGCCCTCGTCAACCAGTTCGACAGCCGCTGACTGCGCCGACGACGCCGCGTCGACCAGCGCAGCGCGCACGACCGCCGCAAAATCGATCGCGCCCAGGTTCAGCGCCAGCCCGCCCGACTCCAGCCGCCCGATGTCCAGCAAGTTGCCGACCAGGCCGTGCAAGTGTTCCCCGGCCTGCCGAATGCGCTCGACCTGCAGCCGCTGACCATCGTCCAGCCGCCGTGAGTCGTCGCCCAGCAGCTGCGCTGACGCCCCGATCACCGCTGTCAAAGGCATTTGCAGCTCGCGGCCGAGTCCGGCCATCAGCTCACGCCGGGTGCGCGTGGCCTGCTCCAGCGCATGGATGCCGCCCAGCACCAAGGTTTCGGCCTGCCGGCGTTCGAAGATGTCGACCAGCGACAGCAGCACCGGCTGGCCGGCCTGGGCCGGCGCACGCTCGATGCGCAGCTTGCGCGGGCCTTGGCGGGCGTCCTTGGCCTCAAGCTCGAGCACGGCGCCGCGGAACTGCGGGTCCTGGCCTGCCAGCAAAGCGCTGAGCGCGGCCACACCGGTGATGGCGACGAAGTCGACCAGCGGATGCCCGATCAAGTCCTGGGTCCGGCGCCCGAGCAGCCGCGCCGCAGCGCGGTTGACCTCGAGCAGGCGCCCTTCGGCGTCGATCTGCACAAAACCCACTGGCGCGGCGTCGAACAGCCCGGCATAGCGGTCGCGTTCGCACCTGGCCTCGGCGTGCAGGCGTTCCAGTTCGTCGTTCTGCATCTGCAGTTCGACTTCGTGAACCTGCAGCTCATGCAAGGCCTTTTGCAGATCCCAGTTCGACACCACCTCGCCGTCGGCGGCGCGGCGCCGGCGCAGCTGCAATTCGGCACGCTGCCTCAGTCCGGCACGCGGCGGTGACGCGCTAGGTTCGTGCATGGCATGAATCTCCTGCCAGGTTCAGCGTGCCCGGCTCAGCCCGCGCGCAGCTTGGCCTCCAGCTGCTTGGCGATGGTGATGTTGACGAAGGTGATCACGGCGCCTCGGGTCTGACCGTCCAGGGCCCTGTACGGCATGATCCGCACCGTGTACCACTGGCCATCCTTCGCCTCGACCTGCTTTTCCTTGATCTGCAAAGTCTGCAGCATCGCGCGAATGTCGTCCAGCAAACTCGGATAGTCCAGCGTGCAGGCCAGATCGCTGATCGGCCGGCCGACATCGTTGTCGCGCAGCGTGAAGATGCGGCGGCTGGTCTCGGTGAAGCGCCGCACGTTGAGGCTCATGTCGAGGAACAGGGTCGCGATCTCGGTGCTGTTGAGCAAGTTGGTCATGTCGCTCTGCGCCAGCGCTAGGTCGTCGAGCTTGACCAGCAGTTCGGTGTTGACGGCCTGCAACTCCTCGTTCATCGACTGCATCTCTTCCTTCGAACTCGTCAGCTCCTCGTTGGTCGACTGCAATTCCTCGTTGGTCGACTGCAACTCCTCGTTAGACGCCTGCAACTCCTCTTGCTGGGCGCGCATCTCCTCGCGCAAGGCCTGGGCCTCTTCGCGTGCCCGCTGCAGCGCAAGGTCGCCGTCGCGCAGCGCCGCCCCCGACAAAGCCCGGCGCCGCTTGGACAGCAAGGGGCCACGATCGCGAAACACGATCATCAGCATCCCGGCCAGCGCCTTGGGTTCGCTCAAGCCCTGAACAACGATGTCGACCAGGTGCTTGTGGCCGCCGTCCTCAAACACCTGGCCCGGCAGTTCCACCGCCTCGGTCTGCTGCCCCGCTTGCCGCAAACCGCCTTCCAGCGCCAGCCGGATGCCGTCGCGCGCCATCACATGGATGTTCCAGTTGGCGCGGCCCGCTGCCGGCTCCAGATAGCGGCCGGTGCGGCCGTTGATGAAGACGATGTCGCCCTTGGCATTGACCAGCACGGCGGCGGGGGCGAAGCCGTGCAGCAAGGCTTGTTCGGCCAGCGACTGCAGGCTGCTGGGGCTGTCGGGGGCATCGCGCACGGTCGGATCCTTGGCGTCTTCGCGGCGCTTGGCCGCCGGCTTGAAAGTCAGCACCGGCGGCGCCGCGTGGGCGTCACCGGCGCGGCGCGAATACAGGCGCAGCGCCCCGTCCAGCGGCTCGAACAACTCGTCGAAGCGGCCGATGGTTTCCGAGCCCCCAAGCAACAGCACGCCGCCGGTGCGCAGACTGTAGTGGAACAGCGGTGGCAAGCGGCGTTGCAGCGGCGTGGTGAAGTAGATCAGCAGGTTGCGGCAGCTCAGCAAGTCGAGCTTGGTGAACGGCGGGTCGCTCGTCAGGTCATGGGGCGCGAAGACCACGGTGTCGCGCAGACTTTTGCCGATGACATAAGTCTTGTCCTGGAGGCTGAAAAAGCGCGCCAGCCGGGCCGCCGACATCTCTTTGGCGATGCCGGCGCCGAAGCGGCCGCCGCGCGCGCGCTCGATCGCCTGCGTGCTGAGGTCGGTGGCGAAGATCTGCAAGGTGCACAGCGCGCGCTCGGGCGTCGCGTCGACGGCTTCGCGGAAGGCGATGGCCAGCGAATAAGCCTCCTCGCCGGTCGAACAGCCGGCGATCCAGGCGCGCAGCCGGCGTCCGTCGGGCCCTGCGGTCAGGAGCCGGGGCAGCACGCGGTCGCGCAGCGCGTCCCAGACGGCGGCGTCGCGAAAGAAGCTGGTGACGCCGATCAGCAACTCGCCGAACAGCAGGTCAAGCTCTTGCGGATTGCCTTGCAGCAGCGCGTGGTACTCAAGCATCGTCGCGCAGCCATGCAGTGCCATCCGGCGGCCGATGCGGCGCTGCAGCGTGCTCGGCTTGTAGAGCGAGAAGTCGTGGCGCACGCGCAAGGCCAGCAAGCGCAAGATGGCGGGCAAGGCCTGCGCCTCGGAGTCCAGTGGTGACGCGGCAGCAGCCAGCGCCGTAACCACCGGCGGCCGCCACCCGGCAATCACGCGCGCGATGTGCTGCGGCATCTGCGACGGCAGCGCAACGATGTCGACGACACCGGCGGCGATGCCGGCGCGCGGCATCGAGTCAAAGGCCGCCGACTCGGGCTGCTGGGCCAGCGTCAGCCCACCGGCGGCGCGCACGGCCTGCAAACCGAGCCGGCCGTCAGCGCCCATGCCCGACAGCACGACGGCAACCGCGCGCGAGCCTTGTTCAGCGGCCAGCGACACGAACAAGGCATCGACCGGCAAGCGCATGCCGCGTGCCAGCGCCGGCACGGCCAGCCGCAGCGCACCATCGGCGACCGTGAGCGACTTGTTGGGCGGGATCACGTACACATGGTCGGCCTGAACGGCCACGCCGTCCTCGGCCTCGGCCACCGGCATCGCCGTGACCCGCTGCAGCAATTGCGACAGCATCGCCTTGTGGGTCGGATCCAGGTGCTGAACGACGACATAAGCCAGGCCACTGGCCGGCCGCACATGTTCGAGGAACTGCTCCAGCGCGGGCAGGCCGCCGGCGGACGCGCCGATGCCGACGACCACCGGGGTCAAGAAGCTGGGATCGTGGACGCGCTGGGCCATCGCCCGAGTATCGGTCAGCGCCGGCCCGCCGGCGGGCCGGCGCGGCGCCTCAGCGCCGACTGATCAGAGTGCCGATCACCAGCCCGAGCCCGGCCGCGACCCCCACTGCCTGCCAGGGCCGGTGTTGAACGTAAGCGTCGGCGGCCTGGCTCGCCGCCTTCGCCCGCGCCAGCGCGCTGTCCTGCAAACGGGTCATGTCGACCCGGGTCTTGGCGAGCCGAGCGCGCAGTCGGGCGCGGTAGGCGCTCATGCCGTCGGCGGCATCGTCGCCCGCCGCCTGCATCAAGTCCTCGGCGTCGGCGATCAGCGTCTGCAGGTCGGCGATGAGCTTGTCAGTCTGCGATGTCGTCATCTCGGTCATTGGGCTCTCCATGCGGAGTCGGGACGGGCCCAGTGTGACAGTGTCTGGCCGCGATGACACCCACTCCCGCGACTCATTCGATCGCGATGCGCTGCACCTTCGAGCCCGCCTTCTTCGGCAGCGTCAGGTCGAGCACGCCGTCCTTGTAACGGGCAACGACCTTGGCTTCGTCAACGTCGCAGTCCAGCAGCAGGCTGCGGCTGGCGTAACCGACATGGCGCTCGGCGCGCAGCACCCGGCCATCGGCCTGTTCTTCCTTCTTCTCGCTCTTGATCTCGGCGCTGATGGTCAGCTGGTTGCCGTCGATGCGCACATCGATGTCTTCCTTCTTGACGCCGGGGACGTCGGCCTTGACCCTGAAGTCGCCGTTGGACTCGCTGAGGTCGACGCGGATCTGCGGCGCGCGCTGCGCCAGTTCGCCGCGCCACGGGCGGACCCAGCCGCGCAGCAAGTCCTCGATCGGGTCCAGAGCCATCAGGTCACGGGTTTGCAACTCGTTCATCACCAGTCTCCTTGCACCTCGGCAGGCCCACGCCAGCCACAGGTAGTGATCGTGAGCAGCGACAGCGGCGCTCGATTGAGCAGGCTCAACGCCGGGCGCCGCGGCCGCTTGAGCCGGCGCAAGCCAGTCTGGCTAAGCCATACTAGGCTGAACGCGGCCGCTGCACGGGTCGGCGGCGATGGCAAGGGAGGCCCGGGATGAACAAGGCTTCGAAGCCGCCACACGCCAGGAGGGCAGCATGGCGGCACTGACGGCACTGATCGACTCGCGGCTGGCGGGGCTGCCGCGCAAGCTGGCGCTCGAATGGCCGGGCGGGCGCGCCGGCAGCAGCCAGGCCGATGTGCGGCTGCGGCTGCGCGACATCCGGCTGCTGCGCGCGCTGGCGCGCGGCGACATCGGCCATGTCGCCGATGCCTATGTGCGCGGCCAACTCGACATCGAAGGTTCGCTGCACGACGTCATGGCGGTTGCCGCCGCGCTGGTGGGCAACCCGGTCGAGCTCGGCAGCCAGCGGCGCTGGCAGGTCTGGTTGCAGCGCTGGTCGGTGCAGTGGGCGCGGCGCAAGGACGCCGACGCCCAGCAAGTGCAGTTCCACTACGACGTCTCCGACGATTTCTTCGCCCTCTGGCTCGACCCGCTGCGCGTCTATTCGTGTGCCTACTACGCCGAGCCGTCGATGACGCTGGCCCAGGCCCAGCAAGCCAAGCTCGACCATGTCTGCCGCAAGCTGGCACTTCGGCCCGGGCTGCGCTTGCTCGACGTTGGCGCCGGCTGGGGCGCGCTGCTGCTGTGGGCCGCCGAACACTACGGCGTCGAAGCCGTCGGCATCACCTTGTCGAAGAACCAGCATGCCCATGTCAACCGCCTGATCACCGAGCGCGGCCTGAGCGCGCGGGTGCAGATGCGGCTGCTCGACTACCGCGACTTGCCGGCCGCCGAGCGCTTCGACCGTGTGGCCTCGATCGGCATGTTCGAACATGTTGGCCGCGCCCGGCTGACGGCCTACTTCCTGCACTTGCGCCAGCGGCTGCACCCCGGCGGGCTGGTGATGAACCATGGCATCACCGCCGGCGGCGTCGACAACGCCCAGCTCGGCGCCGGCATGGGCGACTACATCGAAAAATACATCTTCCCCGGCGGCGAACTCGAACATGTTTCGCGCGTCGTGCTGAGCCTGTCCCAGGCCGGCCTGGAGCTGCTTGACGCCGAGAACCTGCGCCCGCATTACGCGCGCACGCTGTGGGCCTGGTCGCGCGGTCTCGAACAGCAGCTGGACCGGGCCCGCGAGCTGACCAGCGAGGCCACGGTGCGCGCCTTTCGCATGTACCTGGCCGGTTGCGCGATGGGGTTCGAGCGCGGCTGGCTGTCGCTCTACCAATTGCTCGCCGCCCACCCCGACGGCCAGGTCGAGGGCCGCACGCTGCCCGGTGCGCAATCGGCCTACCCATTCCAGCGCGCCTACATGTACGGCGGCTCGCGCGACGAGCACCACTGAACGGCGGCAACCCGCTGTTCAGCGCGGCTGACAAGCTGCTTGATCGCGCTCAACGCCCCGCACTCACGGTCCGCTACGCTGGCGGCGAGCAGCCCGAACCCCACCACACTTCACGGAGAACGACGATGCCCCAAGCTTCTGCCCCGCTGGCTTCGCCCAAGGCGCGCAAGACCACCAGACGCGCTGCGCAAGCCGCGCCCGCACCCGATCGCGCCGAGTTGGTGCGCCTGACCGCCTATGCCTACTACGAGGCGCGTGGCTGCATCGACGGCCACGACATCGACGACTGGCTGCGCGCCGAGGCCCATGTCGACACGCCCCCCGCGACCACCAGCCACTGAACTTCCATACGGCGGCGTTGCTCGGCGACTCTCAGTCGCTCAACGCAGCGCCAACCGCGATTCGCCCTCGCGCCAGGGCTGGACTTCACCGATCTCGGCGGCGTCGTCAAAGCCGTGGCGATGGAACACCGCCAACACCGCGTCGACAGCGTCGGCGCTGCACGACACCAGCAAGCCGCCGCTGGTCTGCGGGTCGGTCAGCAAGGCCTGGTCGGCGGCCGCCATGCCAGGCACGAGCGTGATCTCGCTGCCATAACCGGCCCAGTTGCGGCCCGAGGCACCGGTCACCAGGCCTTGGGTGGCCAGCTCGCGCACGCCGCTCAGCAAAGGCACGCGAGCCCAGTCGATCAGTACCCGCGCCTTGGCGCCGCGCGCCAGTTCCAGCGCATGGCCGGCGAGGCCGAAACCGGTGACGTCGGTCAAGGCATGCACGCCGGGCAAGGCCGCGAGGTCGGGCCCGGGGGTGTTGAGCCGCGTCGTCGTGGCGATCATCTGCGCATAACCGTCGGCGCTGAGCAGCTCTTTCTTCAGTGCCGCCGACAACACGCCCACGCCCAGCGGCTTGCCCAGGATCAGGCGGTCGCCCGGCTGGGCGTCGGCATTGCGGCGCACCAGCTTGGGGTGGACTAGGCCGAGCACCACCAGGCCGTAGATGGCCTCGACCGAGTCGATGGTGTGGCCGCCGGCGATCGGGATGCCGGCGGTGCGGCAGATCGAAGCCCCACCTTCGAGCACGCGGCCGATGGTCTGCGTCGACAAGACGTTGATCGGCATGCCCACCAGCGCCAGCGCCATGATGGGCCGCCCGCCCATCGCATAGACGTCGCTGATGGCGTTGGTGGCGGCGATGCGTCCGAACTCGAACGGGTCGTCGACGATGGGCATGAAGAAGTCGGTGGTGGCGATCAGCGCCTGCTCGTCGTTGAGCTGGTAGACGGCGGCGTCGTCGGCGGTCTCGATGCCCACCAGCAGCTCAGGCGGCACCGGAAAGCCGGCCGTGCCTTTGAGGATCTCGGACAACACGCCGGGCGCGATCTTGCAGCCGCAGCCGCCGCCGTGGGAGAGCGAGGTCAGGCGGGGCTCAAGGGGTTTGTCAGGGGCGTTCATGGCATGTCCTTCAGGGTTTCGAGAGCGGCGTCGGCGCTTGGGAGCAGCGTCGTCACCAGCGCCAGCAAGGTCTGACGTTCGCGCTCCGGGGCGAACAGCGGCGCCCGCAGCGCGCATTGCGCCCGCAGTGCCGTCAGCATAGCGGCATCGTCGCGGGCGCGCTCCAGCAAGGCGGCCAGCGCGCTGGCGTCGCCGCAGTCGAAGTAGCCGCCGTAGTCCAGGCCCAGCAGGCCGACGTTGCCGTCGATGCGCGAGGCCAGCACCGGCGTGCCACTGGTCACGGCTTCGATGACGACATGGGCGCCGCCCTCCATGCGGCTGCTGTGCACCAGCAAGTGGGCAGCCTGGATGCGCGCCCGGGTGGCCGCATGCGGCAACGCGCCCAGCCAGCGGTAGCCGGGACATTCGGCGGCCAGTTGCTCGGCCTGGGCGCCCAGCGCCGGGTCGAGCGCGGCGCCGATGTGGTCGATGCGGATGTCGGCGCGGCCGGCCAGTCGGCGCGCGGCGTCGAACAAGGTCTGCGGCGACTTCTCCTCGCGCAGGTGGCCGACCATCAGCGCGCGCAGCAGGCGGCTGCTCTTGACGCGCGGTTTCCGCGCCGTGCTCGACTGCAGCATGACCGTCGCCTTGGCGCGCAGCGCCGGCGCCAGCTGCTGCGGCCCGCATTCGTTCAGCACCACCAGGCGGTCGGCCAGCGCCAGCGAGCGCTGGGCGTCGGCGTCGGTGTCGATGTCGCGGTACAGGTCGGTGCCGGTCAGCACCAGCAGCAAGGGCCGCTGCGGGTGGGCTTGGCCCCAGGCCGCCACCGAAGGCGCCGAGCGGCGCGCATGCAGCGCGATCATCAAGGCTTCGCCGCCGCCCTGCCAGCGGTCGGTCAAGCGGACTCGATAATGCCGCGCCAGCCATCGCGCCCAGCGCTGCGCGGTCTGCCAGTTGCCATTGTTGGCGCTGGCCAGGGCCGGGGTGACGACGACGATGGCGGGCGCTTTCATGGCGGAAGGTTACAGCGGATGCAGGCAGACCCCGATCTCGGCATCGCCTTGCGCAGCGCCGGTGCGCAAGCGCTGGCGCAGGCGCTGAAGGACAGCCGGCGCGACACCCTGGCCAGCTTCGCCGTCTTCGAAGCCGGTCTGCCCGAGCTGATGGTGCCGCAGCGCGCCGAGCTCAATCCACCGCTGTGGGAGCTGGGCCACATCGGCTGGTTCCAGGAATACTGGATCGGCCGCTTTGCTGAGCGACGGCATGGCCACCGTGCCGACCCCAACGCGGCGCGCGAACCGGCGCTGCGCGCCGACGCCGATGCGCTGTACGACTCCAGCCACGTCGCGCACGACAGGCGCTGGCAACTGCCCTTGCCCAACGCCGACGCCACCCGCGCCGACCTCGCCGCCCAGTTGCAGCAGACGCTCGCCCTGCTGGCTGGCTCTAGCGACGACGACGACGCGCTCTATGCCTTTCGCCTGGCCTTGCTGCACGAAGACATGCACCACGAGGCGGCGCTCTACACCTTGCAGTCGCTCGGCCTGGGCCCCACCGACGCACGCTGGCAACCCGCCGCGCTGACGGCGCCGCGCCACGAGCTCGACTTCGACGCCAGCCTCTGCCAGCTCGGCCACGCCGGCCCCGGCTTTGCCTTGGACAACGAGCTCGGCGCCCATGTACTGCAGATCGCGCCCTTCAGCATCGACAGCCAGGCGGTCAGCTGGGACGACTACCTGGCCTTCGTCGACGACGGCGGCCATGCCGACCGGCGCTGCTGGAGCGACGCCGGCTGGCACTGGCGTGCCGCCCAGCCCACTGCGGGCCCGCGCCACCTGCGCCGCGATGGCGACCACTGGCAGCGCAACCGCTGGGGCCGGTGGCAGCCGCTAGACCCCGCCCAGGCCGCCTGCCACCTGAGCGCCTTCGAGGCCGACGCCTGGTGCGCCTGGGCCGGCCGCCGGCTGCCGAGCGAAGCCGAATGGGAGTGCGCCGCGACCGCTGCCTTGCCGGCCTATCAATGGGGCGCCGTCTGGGAATGGACGGCGAGCGACTTCAGACCCTACCCCGGCTTTGCCGCCCACCCCTACCGCGACTACTCAGCGCCCTGGTTCGGCAGCCGGCGCGTGTTGCGCGGGGCGTCGTTCGCCACCCAGCCGCGCCTGCACCACCCGCGCTACCGCAACTACTTCGAACCCGGGCGCAGCGACCTCTTTGCCGGCTTTCGCAGCTGCGCGCGCTGAGGCCATAGAACGCTGCGGTCAGCGCGCCGGCAGCGTCCGCGTTATCGTGCCGGGATCGTTGCCCAAAGCAGAAGCCCTGAGATGAACCACGCGAGTCCCAACCGTCTGCTGCAGTCACTCTTCATCGCCGCCTGGCTGCTTGCTGCTGCCGCGGCGCAGGCTCAGGCCGTGCTGCGCGTCACCACCATCCCCGAAGAAGCGGCCACCGAGCAGGTGCGCAAGTTCGGTCCGCTGGTCAAGTACCTGGAACGCCAGCTGGCGATGAAGGTCGAGTTCACGCCGGTCACCGACTACCCGGCGGCGGTGGAGTCGCTGGTCAACCGCAAGATCGATCTGGCCTGGCTGGGCGGCTTCACCTATGTGCAGGCGTCGATCCGCTCGGGCGGCAAAGTGTTGCCGATCGCCCAGCGTGAGGAAGACACGAAGTTCCAGTCGGTCTTCATCGCCAAGACCGATTCGGGCATCAAGCAGCTCGCCGACCTCAAGGGCAAGCAGGTGTCGTTCGGCTCGCAGTCCAGCACCTCGGGCCACCTGATGCCGCGCAGCTTTCTGCTGCAAGCCAAGCTCGACCCGGAGAAGGACTTCCGCCGTATCGCCTATTCGGGCGCCCACGACGCCACCATCTCCTCGGTGGTCAGCGGCAAGGTCGACGCGGCCGCGCTCGACATCACGGTGTGGCGCAAGTTCGTCACTGAAAAACGTGTCGACACCCAGGCCGTCAACGTCTTCTATACGACGCCAGGCTTCTTCAACTACAACTGGTCGGTGCATGCCGAGATGGCGCCCGAACTGCGCGAGAAGATCCGCAAGGCCTTGCTCGACATCGACCCCGCCACGCCCGAAGGCCAGGAGATCCTGAACCTGAACCGGGCCACGCGCTACATCCCGACCCAGGCCGACAACTACAAGGGCATCGAAGCTGCGGCTCGCAGCGCCGGGCTGCTCTGAGTGGCGGGTGACGCCGGCTTGAAGCTTGAGCTGGACGGCGTCAGCGCGCGCCACCCGGCAGCGCGAGCGAGCGCGGCGCCAGCGTTGCAGCCGCTGAACCTGCAAGTCGCGCCGGGCGAACAGCTGGCGGTGATCGGTCCTTCGGGCGCCGGCAAGACCACCTTGCTGCATGTGCTGGCTTGCGCCTTGCAGCCGCTCGGCGGCCGGCTGCAACTGGGCGAGCGCCTGCCTTGGTCGCTGCCGCGGCGCGACCTGCACCGGCTGCGCGGCGAGCTCTTCCTGGCGCCGCAGGTGCCGCCGCTGCCGCCGCGCCAGCGCGTCGTCACTGCGGTGCTGGCCGCACGCCTGCCGCAGTGGGGCCTGGCAGCCAGCCTGCGCTCGCTGTTCTACCCGGCCGACATCCCGGCCGCCCATGACGCGCTCGAGCGATTCGATCTCGCCGACAAGCTGTTCGAGCGTGTCGACCGCTTGTCTGGCGGCGAGCGCCAGCGTGTCGGCCTGGCGCGCACGCTGCTGGCGCCGGCGCGGCTGTGGTTGATCGACGAGCCGCTGTCGGCGCTGGACCCGCAGCGCGCCCAGCAAGCCATCGCGACGCTGACCGAGCAGGCGCACGACGCCGGCATCACGCTGGTAGCGACGCTGCACCAGGTCGACACCGCGCTGGCGCATTTCCCGCGCATCGTCGGCCTGCGCGACGGCGCGCTCGCTTTCGATTTGCCGACGGCCCAAGTCACCCCCGAGCTGCTGCAGCGCCCTTCGAGCGCTTCCTGCTGCGCCGCTTCTACAGCGCCGACCCCATCCTCAGCCTGCT
>JAUYAJ010000064.1 GCA_030693565.1 Rubrivivax sp. | reverse complement strand
CGGCGCCTCGCCGACGAAGCGCCGCGCCTGCGCCGCCCGCGCCAGTGCGCGCTGCGCCAGCTTGGCGAAGTCGGGCGCGGCGTCAACGACGCCGGCCACAGCCGCCGCGGCGTCCTCGGCCGCTGCCGCCAGCGCCTGCAGCCCCGGCGCCAATGCTTCGTCACCAGCACGTTCGTCCCAGCGCAGCTTGAGCAGCCCGCGCACCTCGCGCAGCGGGCCGGCGCAGACCAGCCGCAAGTCGCGCGCGCCGCCGTCGATGGCGGCCGCCAGCTCATTCCACGGCAGCAGGCCGCGGGCATGCTGCAGGCCGGTGGCGAGCAGGTCGCGCGCCAGCTCGATGGCCTGGCCCGTGCCCAATGTGCTGCCCAGGAACTGCACGCCGGCTTCGACCAATTGGTGCGCCTCGTCGAACACCGCCACGTCGACCGTGGGCAGCAGTTCGGCGACGCCGCTGTCGCGCAGCGCCATGTCGGCAAAAAACAGGTGATGGTTGACGACCACCAGGTCGGCGGCCATCGCCTCGCGGCGCGCCTGCATCACATGGCAGGCGCGGTGCTCCGGGCATTCGGCGCCCAGGCAGTTGTCACGCGTCGAGGTCACCAGCGGAATCACCGGCGAGCGGTCGTCCAGGCCTTCGATCTCGGCCATGTCGCCGCTGCGCGTCGACAGCGCCCAGGTCTCGACACGCGCCAGCGCGCGCACGGCGAAGCGGTCGGGCAGCTGCGCGGTGTCGCGCGCCTGCGCCAGCCGGTGCCGGCACAGGTAACTGGCGCGCCCCTTGAGCAAGGCCATGCGCACCGGCACCCCCAGCGCGTCGCGCAGCCGCGGCAGGTCGCGCAGGAAGAGCTGGTCTTGCAAGCTCTTGGTGGCGGTGCTGACCAATGCGCGCCGGCCTGACAACAGCAAAGGCACCAGATACGCAAAGGTCTTGCCAACCCCGGTGCCGGCCTCGGCAACGAGCGCACTGCGCGCCTCGACGGCGTCGGCAACATGACGGGCCAGCAAGTCCTGGGCCTCGCGCGGCAGGTGGCGCGGGTCGCTGCGCGCCAGCGGGCCGTCGGCGGCAAAGGCGCGCTCGACCTGGTCGGCCAGTGTCGACGATGTCATCGCGGGAGCGGCGGCACAGCGCCAGCCCGGCCGATCAAGCCGATTCCGGGGGCTCGACCTCGGCTTCGAGGCGCCCGATGCGGTCGCGCAGCAGCAAGCGGCGCTTTTTCAGTCGCCGCAGCGCCAACTCGTCGCCAGGCCGGGACGGCGCGCTGGCGTCGATCAAGCTGTCCAGATCGGCGTGTTCGATGCGCAACTCGATCAGCTGCCTTTGCGGGGAATGCAGGTTCTCGCTCATTGCGGCACGCACCCTGAAGGGGCGGCAAGTTTATATTCCGACGCATGGGATCCAATGCACAGACGTTTCGCCTCAGCGCCGCCACCGGGTTGCACCGCGGCGACCGCGCCTACCAGCAAGATCAGGTCGAGATCCTGGTGCACCAGCGGGTTGCCGGCTGCGCGCTGGCCATTGTCGCCGACGGCATGGGCGGCAAGAGCGGCGGCCGCAAGGCCTCCGACCAGGTCTTGCTGACCGGCCACCAGGTGTTCGAGCGCTTCATGCCGGCCCAGGACGACGGCGCCGACATGTTGCGC
Source organism: Rubrivivax sp. (assembly GCA_030693565.1). Taxonomy (GTDB): domain Bacteria; phylum Pseudomonadota; class Gammaproteobacteria; order Burkholderiales; family Burkholderiaceae_C; genus Rubrivivax. The sequence goes on along the minus strand of JAUYAJ010000064.1, from coordinate 1,114 downwards.
CAACTGGTCACCGAAGCGCACCTGATGATCAAGCTCACGGCCATCACGGCCGAGGAGGAACCGCACAGCACGGTGGCCGCCTTCGTCATCACGCCGGGCCTGGGCTGCGACGTCGTGCACGCCGGCGATTCACGCGTCTACCACTTCCGCGGCGCCGAGATGCAGCAGCGCACCATCGACCACTCCTATGTCCAGCGGCTGGTCGACGAAGGCAAGATCACCGCGGAGGCTGCCAACACCCACCCGCAATCGAATCTGCTGACCGGCTGTCTGGGCACCCATGCCGATCCGCCGGTGACGCTGTGGCACATCGATCGGCTGGCCTTCGGCGACTGCTTGCTGGCCTGCAGCGACGGCTTGTGGCACTACTTCACGCCCAAGGAAATCGGCGCCATCGTCCATGCGCTGCCGCCGCGCGAAGCCAGCGAGATGCTGATTGGCAAGGCGCGCCAGCGCGCCCGCGGCGGTGGCGACAACCTGTCGCTGGCCTTGCTGCGCATCGACGCGCTGAGCTGAAGCGCCTCTCAGCCTCTCAGGTCAGCGAGGTATCGACCTCGCGCCGCGCCAGCGCCAGGAACTCAGCCGACTGCATCTCGGCCAGCCGCGACACCGTGCGCGGGAACTCGTGCGCCAGCGGCCCTTCGGTGTAGAGCTGCTCGGGCGGCACCGCGGTCGACAGGATCAGCTTGACGCGGCGGTCGTAGAGCACGTCGACCAACCAGGTGAAGCGGCGCGCTTCGCTGGCCAGCCGCGGCGACATCTGCGGCACGCCCGACAGCAGCACGGTGTGGAACTGTGTTGCCAGCTCAAGGTAGTCGTTCTGCGAGCGCGGCCCGCCGCACAAGGTGCGAAAGTCGAACCAGACCACGCCCCCGGCGCGGCGCAGCGCCTGCAGGCTGCGATGCTCGATGTGCAGCACCGGGTCTTCGTCGCGCGCCTCGGCCAGCTTGTCGAAGGCCGCCGTCATCGCGGCGTCGGCGGCTTCGCCCAGCGGCGTGTGGATCATCTCCACCTGCGCCAGCGCGAGCTGCCGGTAGTCGGTGCCGGCGTCGACGCCGATCACTTCGAGCCGCTGCTTGAGCAGTTCGATGGCCGGCAGGATGCGGTCGCGGTG
>JAUYAJ010000053.1 GCA_030693565.1 Rubrivivax sp. | reverse complement strand
TCGTTGTTGTATTCGACGCTGCCGCCGGGCTGCAGGATCTCGTACGGGCTCATCGTCGCGTCGCCGACGAAGATCAGCTTGTAGTCCTTGTTGTACTTGCGGATCACGTCCCAGGTGGCGAACTTCTCGCTGAAGCGGCGCCGGTTGTTTTTCCACATGAAGTCATAGACGCAGTTGTGGAAGTAGTAGAACTCCAGGTGCTTGAACTCGCTCTTGGCGGCGCTGAAGATTTCTTCGACACGGTGGATGTGCTCGTCCATCGTGCCGCCGACGTCCATCAGCAGCAGCACCTTCACCTTGTTGTGGCGCTCGGGCACCATCTTGATGTCGAGAAAGCCGGCGTTGGCCGCGGTGGCGTGGATGGTGTCGTCCAGCGCCAGTTCGTCTTCAGCGCCTTCACGGGCAAAGCGGCGCAGCCGGCGCAGCGCGAGCTTGATGTTGCGGGTGCCGAGCTCCTTGCTGTCGTCGTAGTCCTTGTACGAGCGCTGGTCCCAGACCTTGACGGCGCTCTTGTTGCGCCCCTTGTCCTGGCCGATGCGGATGCCTTGCGGGTTGTAGCCGTAGGCGCCGAAGGGGCTGGTGCCGCCGGTGCCGATCATCTTGCTGCCGCCCTGGTGGCGTTCCTTCTGCTCTTCGAAGCGCTTCTTCAGCGTCTCCATGAGCTCGTCCCAGCCCATCTTCTCGACCGCCGCTTTCTGCTCCGGCGTCAGCTCGAGCTCGAGCACCTTGCGCAGCCATTCCAGCGGCAGGTCCTGGCTGAAGTCGGTCAGCATTTCGACGCCTTTGAAGTAGGCACCGAAAGCACGGTCGAACTTGTCGTAGTTCGCCTCGTCCTTGACCAGCGTGGTGCGCGCCAGGTAGTAGAAGTCGTCGACCGACGGGCCGATGACCTCGGCCTGAATGGCTTCGAGCAGGGTCAGGAACTCCTTGACGGACACCGGCAGCTTGGCGGCCCGCAAGGTGTAGAAGAAATTGATCAGCACGGCATGCCTTCGCGGCGGCGCTCAAGCGCGCGTGCGCGCCTTTCTGGACTTGGACGGTGCATCGTAGCGCTTGAGCCAGGCAAAGAATTCACCGTACCAGAGCCGGCTGTTGCGCGGCTTGAGGATCCAGTGGTTTTCGTCCGGGTACCACAGCAGGCGGGCGTCGACGGCGCGCGCCTTGAGCGTGTTGTAGTAGGCCAGGCCCTGGGCGTCGGGCACGCGGTAGTCGAGTGCGCCGTGGATCACCAGCGTGGGCGTTGTCATCTGCCCGGCGCTGGCATGCGGACTCTGCGCGTTGATGCGCGCCGGGTCGTCCCAGTACCAGCCGCCGAGCTCCTGCGCGTGCCAGGTGTAGGCGTCGTCGGCGAACATCGCCGTCCAGTCGAAGCAGCCCGCATGGCAGACATAGGCGGCGTAGCGCCCGGCCGGCACATGGCCGTTGAGCCAGGCGACCATGAAGCCGCCATAGCTGCCGCCGCTGGCAAAGACACGCTTGCGGTCGGCCCAGGGCTTGCGCAGCAAGTGGTCGGTGGCGGCCTCCACGTCCTGCTGCTCGAGCGTGCCCCAGCGATGCGTGATGCTGTCCAGGAACGCGTAGCCAAAGCCGCTTGAGCCGTGATAGTTGACGCAGGCGACCACATAACCCTGGGCCGCCATCGCCTGCACGTTCCAGCGGTGGTGCCAGGCGTCACCGAACGCGGTGTGCGGGCCGCCGTGGATCAGCTGCAGCAGCGGGTACTTCTTCTTCGCATCGAAACCCGGCGGGTAGGTCAGCCACATCTGCACGTCGTCGGCCGGGGCATCGGCCCTGGCGGCGCCGCCCTTGAACCAGACTTCCTCGCTGCGGCCCAGCGCCAGGCCGGCGAGCAGCTTGTCGTTGAAGGCCTCGATGCGGCGCGGCGCTTCGCCGGGCAGGTGGGCGTGCAGCCGGCCCGGGTGGTCGGCGGCGTCGGCCAGCGTGACCAGCGTGCCGGCCGCCTTGTCGAAGCCCTGGACCCAGGCGCCGCGCACGACGACTTCGGCGCGGCGGTCGGGCAGGTCGAAGCGCCACAGGTGCTGGCGGCCTTGCTGCTGGGCGCTGAACAACAGCGCCTGGCCGTCGTCTTCCCACAGCAGCGGGGCCTGGACTTCGTGGTCCCATTCGGCGCTGACGACGTCGTGGCGGCCGTCGTCACGGTCCCAGACCGCGAGCTGGGCCGGCATGGTGTGCTTGAGTCCCTGGTGGCTGGCCAGGAAGGCGATGCGGTTACCGTCCGGGCTGTAGCGCGGGGCGTCGAAGTCCCAATCGGCGTCGCGCGCGATGATCCGGACCTGGCCGGTGCGGATCACCATCTCGGCGATGGCAAAGCGGTTGCCCAGGCGCTTTTCCGGCGCCGGGTCGAAGGCAAATGCGACACGCCGGCCGTCGGGCGAGACGTCGTAGCAGCGCGCGTCGGGTTCGGCGCGCGTCAGCTCGTAAGGCGTGCCTTCGAAGAGGTCGCGCACCTTGCCCGGCTTGTCGCCGGTGCCCAGCTCCAGCAAGTGCAGGTGCGGCACCCGGCCCATCGGCAGGTTGTGGTCCCAGTAGCGGTATTGCGCCTCGCTGGTGACATAGCCGCTTTCCTTGCGGTCCTTGAAGTCCTGCTGCGCCTTGGCCTGCGCCTTCGCGCCTTTGAGTTCCGGCCAGACCCAGGAGACGAAGAGCAGGCGCTCGCCGCCCGCGCACCAGCGGAACGACTCGACGCCGGTGGCCACAGTGGCAGCGCGCCTGGCTTCGCCGCCGTCCGGGGCGATCAGGTAGAGCTGGGCTTTGTCGTCTTTGGCGCCTTGCTGTTCACGCTGCGCGCTGAAGGCGATGAGGTCGCCGCGCGGGCTCCACTTCGGCGCGCCGTCCTTGTCGCCGCACTGCGTCAGCGCGCGCGGCGCGCCGCCCAGTGTCGACAGCAGCCACAGCGAGGTCGCGGCCTTGTTGTCGTCCATCGAGAAGCGCGTCAGCGCCGCCACCGCCTGGGCGCCGTCGGGCGACAGGCTGGGCGCGCCCAGGCGCTCGACCTGCCAGAGCTGGTCGACGGTGATGGGTGTCTTCTTGGTCATGGGGCGGGGCTTGAGCGTGGGCGTTCGAGCTGCCAGTCGAGATGGGCCCGCACGGTGGGCCATTCGGCGGCGGTGATGCTGTAGACGGCGGTGTCGCGCAGCGCACCGTTCGGGCTTTTCTGGTGCGCACGCAAGATGCCGTCGAGCTGGGCGCCCAGGCGTTCGATGGCGCGCCGGCTCTGGGTGTTGAGGCGGTGCGTGCGGAACTCCACGGCGATGCAGTCCAGGGCCTCGAAGGCGTGGGCCAGCAGCAGCCGCTTGCACTCGGTGTTGAGGGCCGTGCGCTGGGTGCTGGCGGCGGTCCAGGTGCTGCCGATCTCGAACCGCCGATGCACGGCGTCGATGTTCATGTAAGTCGTCATGCCGACGATGCGGCCGCTGGCGTCAAAGACCGTGAACGGCAGCATGGCCCCGGCCGCCTGCAGCGCCAGCCGGCGCGCGATCTCGGCATCCATCGCCTGCGGCTCCGGCACTGCCGTGTACCAAAGGCGCCAGAGCTCACCATCGGCGACCGCGGCGCGCAGGCCCTCGGCATGTTCGGCGGCGAGCGGGGCCAGGTGGGCGTGCTGGCCGCCGAGCTCGACAGCGGCCGGCCAGCTCATCGGTTGTGTCGCTGCATGAAGACGAGCTTCTCGAACAGCGTCACGTCCTGCTCGTTCTTCAGCAGCGCGCCCACCAGCGGCGGCACCGTGACCTTGTCGTCCTTGCTGTGCAGCGCCTCGGGCGGGATGTCCTCGGCCACCAGCAGCTTGAGCCAGTCGAGCAGCTCGGAGGTGCTGGGCTTCTTCTTCAGCCCGGGCAGGTTGCGCACGTCGTAGAAGGTCTTCAGCGCGCTGCTGATCAGCTCCTTCTTCAGCCCCGGGAAATGCACGTCGACGATGCGCTGCATCGTTTCGGCGTCGGGGAACTTGATGTAGTGGAAGAAGCAGCGGCGCAGAAAGGCGTCCGGCAATTCTTTTTCATTATTCGATGTGATAATGACGAGCGGTCTATGCTTGGCTTTCACCATTTCGCGCGTTTCATAG
>JAUYAJ010000041.1 GCA_030693565.1 Rubrivivax sp. | reverse complement strand
TGCACGCGGCGCGCCGCCTGGTCGCCGCCAACCCGGGCCGCACCTATGGCGGCGAGGTGCCCGACCCGCTGCTGGCGATTCCCGTGCTTGAGGTCGAGCTCAACGCCGACGGCGGCGTGCGCCGCATCAACGTGTTGCGCCACCCGACCCAGGCCAGGGACACGACCCAGCTCGCCATCGACGCCATCCACCGCGCCGCGCCGTTCGGCAACGTCTCGCGGTTGCCGCGCCCCTGGCTCTACGTCGAGACCTTTCTGTTCGACGACGACCGCCGCTTCAAGCCGCGTTCGCTCGATCAGTGACCGTTGTCCCCGCGCCGCAGTCCGGGCGCTGAAAGCCGGCACAATCGACCGATGTTCTTGACCGTCCCCACGCTGCTGACCTGGGCGCGCATCGCCGCGATACCGCTGATCATCGGCGTCTTTTACCTGCCGATCGACGGTGCCACGCGCAACCAGGTTGCAACGGCGATGTTCGTCTTCTTCGCCCTCACCGACTGGCTCGACGGCTGGCTGGCGCGGCGCCTGAACCAGACCTCGGCCTTCGGTGCCTTTCTCGACCCGGTGGCCGACAAGATCCTGATCTGCGCCGCCTTGCTGATGCTGTTGCAGCTCGACCGCGTCAACGCGATGGTGGCGCTGATCATCATCGGCCGCGAAATCGCGATCTCGGCACTGCGTGAATGGATGGCGCACATCGGCGCTGCGCGCAGCGTCGCCGTGCACATGCTGGGCAAACTGAAGACGACAGCGCAGATGGTGGCGATCCCCTTCCTGCTCTACGACGGCGCGCTGTTCGGCGTCATCGACACCCGGATCTGGGGCACGGTGCTGATGTACATCGCTGCCGTGCTGACCATCTGGTCGATGGTCTACTACCTGCGCAAAGCCATACCGGAGATCCGCGCCAAGGCGCGCTGAGCCGATGAGCGACGACGCACGGCGCCTGGCGCTGCTGCGCGCGATGCCGGTCGTCTTCGTGCTCATCTGGAGCACCGGCTTCGTCGTCGCCCGCTACGGCATGCCGCACGCGCCGCCGCTGGGTTTCCTGAGCTGGCGCTACGCGCTGTCGGTGCTGGCCTTCGGCCTCTGGATCGCCTGGTCGCGCGCCGCCTGGCCGCAGGGGCGGGCGCAGTGGTTGCACCTGGGCGTCACCGGGGTGTTGATGCACGCCGGCTACCTGGGCGGCGTCTGGGCGGCGGTGAAGGACGGCCTGGGCGCCGGCACGGCGGCGCTGGTCGTCGGCCTGCAGCCGGTGCTGACGGCGTTCTGGCTCAGCGGCCGTGGCCAGCGTGTGCCGCCGCGCCAGTGGCTGGGGCTGGCGCTGGGACTGGCTGGCCTGGTGATGGTGGTGTGGCAGCGCCTGGGCCTGGGTGAAGTGCGCCCGGCCAACCTGGCGCTGGTGCTGCTGGCCTTGCTGAGCATCACCGCCGGCACGCTGTACCAGAAGCGTTTTGTCAAGCCCTGCGACGTGCGCACGGCCAACACCGTGCAGCTGCTGGCCGCTTTCGCCGTCAGCGCGCCGCTGGCCTGGTTCGAGAGCGGCGCGATCGAACTGCACCCCGAGCTGATCGGCGCCATGGCCTGGTCGGTGCTCGCGCTCACGCTGGGCGGCAGCTCGCTGCTGTACCTGCTGATCCAGCGCGGCGCCGCGACCCAGGTCACCAGCCGGATGTACCTGGTGCCGCCGTGCACCGCACTGCTGGCCTGGCTGCTGTTCGGCGAGACATTGACGGGTCTGGTGGTGGTGGGGTTGGCGCTGACCGCGGTGGGTGTTGGCCTGGTCGTGCGCGACGCCGCGCCGGCGCCGCTGCGGCCCCGTTGACGCCGGCGGCGCCGCGCGGCGCAAGGCCAAGCCCGACAAGCTCTTAGAATCGCATCCTCGCTTGACACTGCAAGGCGCGGCGGCTTTAATGGTTTTTCGACTGCAGGCCCTTCGACCAGCGACTTGCAAGCCAACACCAATTCTGAAGACATATGGACGGGGGCCAGCCACGTGAACAAGACGGAAATGATCGAACACATCGCCAAGCAGGCCGACATCTCCAAAGCCGCGGCGTCGCGTGCGCTGGAGGCACTGATCGGCGGCGTCAGGACCACGCTGAAGAAGAACGGCAGCGTGACGATCACCGGCTTTGGCACCTTTGCCGTCAACAAGCGCGCCGCGCGCACCGGCCGCAACCCGCGCACCGGCGACGTGATCAAGATCAAGTCGGCCAAGGTGCCCAAATTCCGCGCCGGCAAGGCCTTGAAGGACGCGTTGAACTGACCCTGCGCACCGCCGGCCACGGGGCCGGCGCTGACCTGGGTGCTTAGCTCAGTTGGTAGAGCGGCGCCCTTACAAGGCGTAGGTCGGGGGTTCGAGCCCCTCAGCACCCACCATCCCAGGCAGCAAGGCCTCGGCTAGAATCCGGGCATCGGCCGCGCCGGTGCCGAGCTTGTCCGG
>JAUYAJ010000039.1 GCA_030693565.1 Rubrivivax sp. | reverse complement strand
GCGCGCTGCGTCTTGCTCAGGGCCCTTGGACACCCCGGCGCGAGCCCATGGGATTGCCTCTCAACCTCACAGTCGCGCTCGGCCTGCCAGAGGATGAACTTCAGCGTCAGCACCGACCCGATGATGATGACGGCCACAGCGATGAAGGAGCCCAGCGCCAGCGTCGACAAGCCCGACAAGCCTTGCCCGACCGTGCAGCCCAGCGCGGTGACGCCGCCAAAACCCATCAACACGGCGCCGACGAGCTGGTTGCGCAGGTCGCCCATCGACGCAAAACCTTCCCAGCGAAACCTCTTCGTTGCCAGCGCATAGGCCGCCGAACCCGCGACCACGCCGACGATGCTGGCGATGCCGAACGTAGTGCGCAGCGAGGCGTCGGTCCACAGCATCAGCAGTTCGAGCGAAAACGCCATCGGGGCGACGAAGCTCAGCGATTCGAGCGTGCGCGTGTTGGTGGCGAAGTAGACGTCTTCCATCGTCACCGGGTTCTCGCCGAAACCCAGGTGACCAGTGACGTACCAACCCGCCACGACGAGCAGGCCCAGCACCAGGCCGCCGACGACCTGGTTGGCATTGGCACGAAAGCGAGCGTCGCTGAAGACGAAGGCCAGCAGACCAGCGGCCAGCAGCGCGGTCGTCGCCAGCAAGGCCACTCCGGCGTCGATGCCGCCGACCTTGGCCACCGCTGTGGCCAGCCCCTGGTTGCTCCAGCCGCGCTCGGCCAGGTTGATGGCCACCGGATCGAGCAGCATGACGCGCCAGGAGCCGAACAGCCCCTTGAGCGTCATGTAGGCCGAGATCGCCAGAAAGGTCAGCACGACCAGCGAGCGCACGCTGCCGCCGCCGACGCGGATCAGGTTCTTGTTGGCGCAGCCGCCGGCCAGCGTCATGCCGATGCCGAACAGCGTGCCGCCGACCAGCATCGACAACCAGGCCAGCACCGGCCGCTGCGGCACCGACTTGGCCAGATCGATGAGGCCGCCATGCGACAGCAGGCCGGTGCCGACGATGGCCACAGCGATCGCCAGCAGCCACATGCGCATGCGGCCCCAGTGGCCCATGTTGACGATGTCGGACAGCGCACCCATGGTGCAGAAGTTGGTTTTCGCGGCCACCAGGCCGAAGACGAATGCGATCGAAAAGCCGCCTGCCAGGACCAGGTTGCTGAGGTCGGCGGGTGTGGTGCTCATGAAAATTCCTGCGGGGCGCTGCTGTCACGAAGCCGGGCACGGCCCGGGCGAGGAGCGAATCCTAGATGAACAGGCAGACGTCGGTCTCGCCGGCGAACTTCATGAAGGTCGCGGCACCGCCGTAGTCGATGCCGTCGATGAAGTCTTTCTTCTCGAAGTCGAACAAGTCGACCGTCATCTGGCAGGCGATGAACTTGACTTCGGCTTCCAGGCACAGCGAGCGCAACTCCTCCAGCGAGGCCACGCCCTTCTTCTTCATCTTGGCCTTCATCATCGCAGTGGCCATCGCCTCCATGCCGGGCAGCATCTGCACGATCACCGGCATCGGCACCGGCATCGGCATCGCCGGGTTGGCCAGCGGACTGATGGCAATGCCGCTGAGGTCCTTGCGCAGCAGTTGCAGGCCGTAAAAGGTGAAGAAGATCTGCACCTCCCAGCCCAGCGCCGCCGCCGTCGAAGCCAGGATCAGCGGCGGGTAGGCCATGTCCAGCGCGCCCTTGGTGGCGATGAGCGCCATTTTCTTGGCTGCCATGGCGCGTCAGCCCTTCTTCAGGAAGAACACGTACTTGCCGCCTTCTTCGGCCGACGACAACAGCGCATTGCCAGTCTGTTCGGCGAAGGCGGCCATGTCGCAGACCGATCCAGGGTCGGTCGAAACCACCCGCAGCACCTGACCGGCCGCCATGTCGTTGAGCGACTTCTTGGTCTTCACGATGGGCAACGGGCAGGCAAGCCCCGAAGCGTCAAACTCCTTGTCGAAATTCATATCAATCTCCAGCGTGCAAGGGCACTCAACAGCGTACCGCATTAACGTTGCTGGCCCGCCCCAGCGTCAACTCCCTCTATGGGTGATGGCTGATAGCCCATCCGGGTAGTTCGCGCTGGCGGCGCGATCGGGCACCAGCGGCCATAACCAGATCTTCGCCAGCCATGCCGAGATTTCAATCCGGCGCGCCGCAAGCTGTCTACCGTTGGCCCCGAACCCGGACCTGCCGTGCCGCCGTGACTTGCGCGCCAAGGGCTTCGGCCAATCTCGTCCCATGACTCAGGAGATACGGATCATGAATCCAGCTCGTACGCGGCTTTTCGGCGCCATCCTGTCGGCGATCGCCGGCGGCGCCTTCGCCCAGCCCAGTGCCCAACCGGCGGCGGGCGCCTCGCAGCGCATCGAGGTCACGGGTTCGATGATCAAGCGCATCGACTCAGAGACGACGGCGCCGGTCTCGGTGATCTCGCGCGACGACATCGAGCGCAGCGGCGCGACCTCGATCGACGAGTTGCTGCGCATGAGCAGCCTTTCGGGCGCGGGCAGCCTCAACGACATGGACGTCGGCAGCGGATTCGCCGCCGGCACGGCGTCGATCAGCCTGCGCGGCATGGGCTCGGCGGCGACGTTGACGCTGATCAACGGTCGGCGGCTGACGCCGGCGGCGGTGGTCGACCCCAACACCGGCCAGTCCACCATCTTCAACATCAACACCATCCCGACCTCGGCGATCGAGCGCATCGAGATCCTGAAGGCCGGTGCCTCGTCGCTGTACGGCTCCGACGCCATCGCCGGCGTCGTCAACATCATCCTGCGCAAGGACCGGCAGGACCGGATGCTGTCGCTGAGCGCCCAGCAGCGCCCGGCCGACGGCTTGTTCAAGACCCAGACCTTCGGCGCCGCCTGGGGTTTTGGCGACCTCGACAAGGACCGCTACAACGTCTCTGCCAACCTCGAGGTCTACAAGCGCGACGCCGTGCGCATCACCGAGGCACCCGACCTCGTGCAGCAAGACCTGTTCGGCCCCTTGTTCGCCCGCCTGGGCAACAACACCAGCACGACGTCCTACCCCGGCAACCTGTACTCGGTCAACCAGACCACGCTGGCGGCCGCCTTCCGCGGCATGTTGCCCGGTTGCAACCCGGACAACCAGCTGCCCAGCGCCACCGGCAGCGCCAACAACTCCTGCCGCAACGACGCCGACCGCTTCGTCGAGTATGTCGGCAAGCAAGACCGCGTCGGCGCGTCGCTGCGCGGCACCTGGAACCTGAGCGCGCAGACCACGGTCAACGCCGAGTTGCTGGCATCCAAGGTCGAGAGCACCTTTCTAGCAGCGCCGCCGTCACGCACCGAAGCGCCGGTGTTCTACGGTGACGGCCAGTCCAACCCGGTCTCGTTCCGCGGCCTCTACCTGCCGCGCACGCACCTGGACAACCCGACCCGGCTGGCGTCGGTGGCCAACCCGGTGGTGCTGCGCACGACCACGGGCACGACCACGGTCACCACCCCGACCGAGCTCGGGCTGCGCTATGTGTTTGCCGACATCCCGGCGCAGCGCGGGGGCATCGCCGAGAACCTGCGCGTGGTGCTGAGCGCCAACACCACACTGGGCAGCTGGGATGTCGACGCCGGCCTGCTGCACCACGTGCAGAAGAACAGCCGCTGGTACCAGGGCCGGCTGAGCAAGTCGGGCCTGGAAGCTTCGCTGGCGAGCAGCAGCTACCGCTTTGGCGGCGTCAACTCGGCGGCGGCGATCGCCGAGATCTCGCGCACCACCAACGACACCGGCGACAGCGTGACGACCTCGGTCGACGCCCGCGGCACGCGCGAGCTGGGCAAGCTGGCCGGCGGCGCGATGCAACTCGGCCTGGGCGCCGAGCTGCGCCACGAGAAGTTCGAGACCCTGCCCGACGCCGACCTGGCGCGCGGAGACATCATCGGTGTCGGCATCGGCGTTGCCAAAGGCTCGCGCAGCGTCACCGCCGCCTACGCCGAGCTGCAGGCGCCCTTCATCAAGGGCCTGGAGACGCAGTTCGCGCTGCGCGCCGAGAACTACACCGACGCCGGATCGGCGGTCACCGGCACCCTTGGCGCGAAATACAAGATCACCCCGCAAGTGGCGGTGCGCGGCACCTTTGCCACCGGTTTCCGGGCGCCGTCAATCTCGCAGATTTCCAAGACTTCGGTGTTCTCCTTCAACACCGTGCAAGACCGCACCGGCTGCCCGGTGGTGGTTCCGGTGGCGACCAACCCGCTGTGCGGCGACCAGCGCATCACGTCGATCATCGCCGCCAACACGGCGCTCGAACCTGAAACCGCCAAGTCCTACACCCTGGGCTTGTTGGCCGAGCCGGTCAAGGACCTCGAACTCGGCGTTGAAGCCTGGTACATCGACCGCATCAAGGAAATCTCCACCTTGTCGGCGCAGGAGATGATCAACCGCGAGGCCGACCATCCGCAGCTGATCGTGCGCCTGCCGAATGGGGCGATCGCGCAGGTGTTCCGGCAGTTCCGCAACCTGGCCGTGTCGCAGACCGGCGGCATCGACTTCGAAGCCGCCTACGGCTGGCGCCTGCCCAACAGCGACCGCATGAAGGCCAAGTTCGGCGGCACGCGCACGATCACGCGCAAGCAGCAAAGCGAAATCGGGCAACCGGTGCGCGAGACGCTGGGCTTTTATGGTGTGCCGCGCCTGAAGTCCAAGCTCGGCCTCGAGTGGAGCCATGGCGACTGGCAGACCAGCTTCACCCACAACTACCAGGGACGCTTCCGCGGCCACAGCGCCGTCACCGGCAGCTGCCAAGTGGAACTGGCGTCGATGCCCGAGCTGTGCACGATGAAGCCGTGGCAGACCTCGGACGTCGGCATCGTCTACAAAGGCATCAAGGGCCTGCGCCTGAGCGCCACGCTGCGCAACATCCAGAACCACAAGCCGCCGTTCGATCCGACCGAAGGTGACACCGGCTTCGACACCTCGTACGCCAACCCTTATGGGCGCTATCTGTCGGTGTCGGCACGCTACGAGTTCTGACCCCCGGCTTGGCGCTGCCGTTCGCTGACGCCGCGGACGGCGGCTCGGCGGCTGCCTGACCCGGCCGCCGGGCAGCGCCATCCAGCGAGCAACACAACCACAGAGGCGCCATGACGGCCCCAACCCGCATCGACGCCGCGACCCTGCTCAAGCTCGATCGCATCGGCAACCTGGCCTTGGCGCCCGACGGCTCAACCGCCGTCTGCTCGGTGAGCTCGATGTCGCTGCCGGCCAACAAGGCCAGCACCAGCCTGTGGCTGCTGCCGACGCACCAGCAGGCGGCGCGCCGGCTGACGCGCTGCGGCGACAAAGACGGCCAGCCGGCCTGGTCACCGCGCGGCGACCGCATCGCCTTCATTGCCCGCCGTGACCAGGAAGGCGGCAAGGACCAGGCGCCACAGCTCTACGTCATTGCCGCCGACGGCGGCGAAGCCGAGCGCGTCAGCAACTTCGGCCCCGGCGTCGAGGCCTTCAAGTGGATGCCCGACGGCCGCCGCATCGTCTTCGCGGCCTGGGTCTGGCCGGGGCTGCGCGGCAGCCGCGCGCAGGACCGGCAGCACAAGGCCTTCAGCACTCGCAAAGACAGCGGCTACGTCACCAGCGAGGCCAACTACCGCTTCTTCGACAAGAACCTGCCGATGGGTCGCGTCGTCCATCTGCTGATGCTCGACATTCGCAGCGGCCGCATCACCGACCTGTTTGAAGCCACGCCCTATGAGCTGACGCGGCGCTCGCCCGGCAGCAACCAGTTCGACATCGCCCCCGACGGCAGCCGCATCGCCTTCACCCACGACCCGGCCGCGCGCAAGCTGCCAGGCCAGCCGCAAGCGCTGGCCGAACTCGACTTGACGAGCGGGCGAACGACGGCCTTGACCGGCGACGCCGAGTGGAACTTCGATGCACCGCGCTACAGCCCGGACGGTCAGCAACTGGCCTGCATTGCGGCCCATGTCGGGCACCTCCACACGATGCCGGGCCGGGTCGCACTGCTGCGCCGCGGCCAGCCCTGGCAGGCATTGGCCCAAGCCTGGGACGGCCATGTCGACGCGCCACTGCGCTGGGCAGCCGCCGGCGACGCCTTGCTCTTCACCGCCGAGCAGCGCGGCCGCCGCCCGCTGTGGCACCTGGACCTGGCCAGCCAGGCCTGCACGGTGGTGGTGCCGGGCGGCTGGGTCCAGGGCTTCGACCTCGCCGGTGCGCCCGGCGCTGAAACCTTGGTCGTCGCCGCCGACAGCGCCGTCCACCCGGTGCGGGTGCTGGCGCAGCGCGCTGGTGGCGTGCCCAGGCGGCTGGAGCGCTTCAACGACAAATTGCTGGCGCCGCTGAAACTGCGCGCACCGCAGGAAGTCACGCTGCGCGGCGCGCTCGGTGAGCCGGTTCAGATGTGGTTGACCTTCCCGCCCGGCTTCGACCCGGCCAAGACGCATCCGCTGCTGCATGTCGTGCATGGCGGGCCGCATGTCGCCGCCGGCGACACCTTTGGCTACCGCTGGAACAGCCATCTGCTGGCCTCGCAAGGCCATGTGGTGGCGCAGGTCAACTACCACGGCTCCAGCGGCTTCGGCCATGCCTTTCGCCACAGCATCATGGGCCGCCAGGGCCAGCTGGAGATGATCGACATCGAAGCCGGCACCGACTGGCTGCTGGCCCAGCCCTGGGCCGATTCGCGCCGTGTCTTCCTTGCCGGCGGCAGCTACGGCGGCTATATGGCCGCCTGGATGAACGGCCATGTGGCGCCAGGGCGTTACCAAGCCTATGTCTGCCATGCCGGTGTCTTCGACCGCGTCGCCACCTTCAGCGCCGACTCCTACATGCAGCGTCCCAAGGACTTGGGCGCGCTCTACTGGGAAGACGCGGAGCGGGTGCGGGCGCAAAGCCCGTGCAGCTTTGCCCAGCACATGGACACGCCGACGCTGGTGATCCATGGCGCGCTCGACTACCGCGTGCCCGACTGCAACGGACTGGCCTACTACAACACCTTGCAAAGCCGCGGCGTCGACAGCCGCCTGCTGTGGTTCCCCGACGAGAACCACTGGGTGCTCAAGCCGCAGAACACGCGGCTCTGGTACGCCGAGATCTTCGCTTGGCTGGCCGCGCACGATCCGCGGCGGCAGCCGCCGCGCTGAGAAACTGCCGCGTCAGCGGCGCGTGATCGCCGCAGAAACGAAACAAGGCCCCGCAGGGCCTTGAATCAACACGCTTTTCGGTGGGGTGGCTGATGGGGCTCGAACCCACGACAACCAGAATCACAATCTGGGACTCTACCAACTGAGCTACAGCCACCGCAGAGCTGTCGATTATAGCTGGCGCCGCGCCTCAGGGCGTGGGCGCCGAGGCTGCTGCCGCTGCAATGACCGCTGATTTCAGTTCGACCTTGAAGCGTTGCTTCAGCGCTTCCAGGTAGGCATGCGCCTCGGCGCCGGCCAGCGCTTGCGCGTATTGCACACGCAGTTGCCCGTCTTCGGCTGGCGTGGTCTCGCGCGGCAGCACCTGCGTCACCCGCAACACGACGAAGCCTTGCTCGCCGAGATCGACACCCACCGCAGCCGGCAGCTTGGCCGGGTCGGCGCGCAGCGCGGCGTCCAGCACTTCGCGCGCCAAGCCTTGCGGCTGGTTGCGCGACACCGTGGCGGTCACCGGCAGGCCCATGCCGCTGCCCTGCTGGATCTGCAGCAGTCGCGCCTGGCCCTCCTTGCGCGCCAGTGCCGCGGCCTGCGCGGCGACGACGCGCTCGCGCACCGCGTCCTTGACTTCGGCCAGCGGCAGCGTGCGCGCCGGCTTGTGCTCGACGATGCGCGCCGACACCAGCTGGTTCGGCGCCACTTCGACGGCGTCGGTGTTGCGCTTGTTGCGCACGGCATCGGTGCCGAACACGGCGTCGAGCAGCTTGGCCGACGCCAGCGCGCCGGTGGCGCCGGGCGCTGGCGTGCGCAGCACGGTCGCGCTGCGCTTGTCGAGCTTGAGCTTGTCGATCACTGGCTGCAGGCTGTCGGGCTGCTCGTAGACGGTGTTGGAGAACTGCTCGGCGGCCTCGGCGTAACGCTTTTGCGCCAGCGACTTGCGCACCTCGGCTTCGATCTCGGCGCGCTTGGATTCGAAAGTCTGGCGGGCGCCGCCCCGGGTCGCCGTGAGAGTGATGATGTGAAAGCCGAAGTCGGTTTCGACGATGCTGCTGATCTCGCCCGCCTTCATCGCGAACACGGTGTCCTCGAAAGCCTTGACCATCGAACCACGGCCGAAGAAGTCGAGGTCACCACCCTGCGTCGCCGAGCCAGGGTCGTCGGAGTTCTTGCGCGCGGCCTCGGCGAAGCCGGCCGGGTTCTTGCGCAGATCGGCCAGCAAGGCCTCGGCCTTGGCCTTGGCTTTCTGCCGATCAGCGGCCGCCGCTTCGCGGTCAGCCTTGATCAGGATGTGGCTGGCGCGGCGCTCTTCGGCGCTGGTGTAGCGGGCGGCGTTCTCGTCGTAGTAGCGGCGCAAGTCCTCTTCCGGCACCGTCACGCCCTTCATCAGCGCGTCCAGGTCGAGCTGGGCGTATTCGATCGTCGCCTGCTCGGCCGAGCGGAACTGGGCTTCGTTGGCGCGGTGGTAGGCCTCGATCTCGGCCTCGGTCGGTTGCACCTGAGCCCGGTAGGCCGCGCTGTCGAAGCGCTGCAACTGCACTTCGCGGCGCTGCAGCAAGGCATCGAGCGAAGCGGCGGCCGTGCTGGCCGGCACCAGCGTGGTCTGGCCAATGGCCGCCAGCACCTGGCGCATGGCGAAGTCCTGGCGCAATTGCTGGGCAAACATCTCCGAGCTCATGCCTTGCGCGGCCAGCAGGTCGCGGTTGACGCTGCCGTCGGGGTTGCGCAGGCCGGCGAACTGCGGGTCGGTGGTGAACAGGCGCTGCAGGCGGCCGTCGCTGGGCATCAGGTGCAGCTGGCTGGCGGCGGCCAGCAGCACGCGGTCGCGCACCAGGCCATCGAGCGACTCGCGCTTCATCTCCGGGGTGTCGAGCAGCTTGACGTCGAGCGTCGGCATCTGGCGGCGCAGCCGCTCGATGTTGCGCTGATGGGCCTGGTCCCACTCGGCACGGGTGATGCTGTTGCCGTCGACCTTGGCCACGGTGACGTTGCCTTGTTCGGAGAACTTCGAGTAGCCGTCGATGCCGAAGAAGACGAAGGAAGGGATGATCAGCAGCAGGATGAAACCCATCGTCAGACGGATGTGCGTGCGGATGAAATCGAACATCGGGGGGAGCCTCTGGCAAGGTCGGTAGACAGGCCGCCGCAGCGGAATCGCCACAGCAAAAAGGCGAACCGGGGTTCGCCTTGTGCGGAGCTTGCTGCGGTGCCGCCGGACAAGCTCGGCACCGGCGCGGCCGATGCCCGGATTCTAGCCGAGGCCTTGCTGCCTGGGATGGTGGGTGCTGAGGGGCTCGAACCCCCGACCTACGCCTTGTAAGGGCGCCGCTCTACCAACTGAGCTAAGCACCCGGCTGCCAACGCGCTCAGAGCGCGTCGCGCAGGCCCTTGCCGGGCCTGAATTTGGGCACCTTGGCGGCCTTGATCTTGATGGCCGCGCCGGTGCGTGGGTTGCGGCCCGTGCGGGCCGCGCGTTTGGGCGCGGTGAAGGTGCCGAAGCCGGTGATGGTGACGCTGCCACCCTTCTTG
>JAUYAJ010000037.1 GCA_030693565.1 Rubrivivax sp. | reverse complement strand
ACCGGACATGAAGACGCGGATCTCCTCGCGCGTGGCGACCTCGCCCTCCGCCAGCAACTCCGCCGCCGTCAACAGTTGGCCCGGCGTGCAGTAGCCGCATTGCAGCGCGTTGAATTCGATGAAGGCGTCCTGCAGCGCCTTGAGCCGGTCTGACGGCGTGGGCGTTTCCACGGTGTCGACACGCCGGCCGTCGGCCTGCGCCGCCAGCACCAGGCAGCCGCGCACGATCTGGCCGTCCAGCCGCACCGTGCAGGCGCCGCAGACGCCATGCTCGCAGCCCAGGTGCGAGCCTTTGAGGCCGCAGTCCTCGCGCAGGAAGTCGACCAGGTGGCGCCGGCATTCGACATCGCGCACCAGCGCCGTGCCGTTGACGGTGACGCTGATGCGGCGCCGGGGCGTATCGAAAGGCGTGTTCATCGGGGCTCCAGGTTCAGGCCACCAGCGCGCGCACCGCGCGGCGCATCAGCGTGGCGGCGAGCTGGCGTTTGGCGGCAACCGAGTGGGTGAGGTCGGCGAAGGGCTCGATCTCCTCGCGCAGCGCGGCCTCGGCCGCGGCCAGGCGTTCGTCGGTCACCGGCCCGGCCTGCAGCAAGGCCTCGGTGCGCGGCGCGCGCAGCGGCCGGTCGCCCAGGCTCAGGAAGACCAAGCGCAGGTCTTGCAGGCCGCCGTTTCCGGGGCGCGCGCAGGCGGCCAGGCCCGCCACTGCGTAGTCGCCGTGGCGGCGTGCCAGCTCGCTGAAATGCTGGTGTTCGCCGGCGGCCAGGCAGGGCAGCTCGCAGGCCAGCAGCAATTCGTCGGCCGCCAGCGCGGTGCTGTAAATGCCTTGGAAAAAATCCTGCGCCGCGACCCGGCGCTCGCCGCGCGGACCGCCGAGCACGAGTGTGCCGCCCAGCGCCAGCACGCAGGCCGGCCATTCCGCCGCCGGGTCGGCATAAGCCAGCGCGCCGCCGAAGGTGCCCAGGTTGCGGATCGCCCGGTGGCCGATGTGCGGAGCGGCCTGGGCCAGCAGCGGCGCGTGGCGTGCCACCAGCGCCGACTCCTCGACATCGACATGACGCGCCAGCGCGCCGATGCGCAGCACGTTGCCTTGCAGCGTGATGCCGCGCAGCGCGTCCAGGCCGCCGATGTCGATCAGCAGCGCCGGCGCCGACAGCCGCAGGTTCAGCGTTGCCAGCAGCGTCTGCCCGCCGGCGAGCACGCGCGCGCTGTCGCCTTCGCGGGTCAGCCACTCGAAGACCTGCTCGGTCGATTCGGCACGGCGGTAGTCGAATGCCGGTGATTTCATGGCGGCGCTGGTCCTGCGGCGGCCCGCTGCGGCACCGGGGTGGCGGGTCTAGGGTTTGTCGGGATGGGGCTTGTTGATCGGGCGCTCAACAATTTCAGCAGAGTTGAGCAAATGGTCAATACCGAAGAAACCCGCGCCAATCCCGCCGCCGAGGCCCTGCGGCCGCCGCTGCGCCGGCGCCTGGACGCGCGCGAGCGCGAGCAGCAGATCGTCGACGGCGCGATCGACTTCTTCGCCCGCCGCGGCCTGGACGCGCAGATGCGCGAACTCGCCGCCGAACTGGGCATCGCGCACACGCTGCTGTACCACTACTTCCCGACCAAGCGGCTGCTGATCGAGCGCGTCTACGAGCAGGCCATCGCCGGCCGCTGGGACGAACGCTGGGAGCAACTGCTCGACGATGCCGCGGCGCCGGTGGCCGACAAGCTGCACGCTTTCTACCGCGAGTACCTGGCGGCGATCCTGACGCCCGAGTGGCTGCGCATCCTGGTGCATTCGGGCTTGAGCGACGGCCTGATCCCGACGCGCTACTTCGCGCTCGTGCGCGAGAAGCTGTTCCCGCGCCTGCTGCGCGAGGTGCGCCGCGCCGCGGGCAGCCGCTCGCGGGCCCGCATCACGGCGCGTGAAGAAGCGCTGCTGATGGGATTCCACGGCGGGCTGGTCTACCACCTGGGCATCTGGCCGCTGGTCTACCAGCAGCAGTTCAGCGGCGAAGGCGATCCGGCACTGATCGACGTCTTTATCCGCGACCGCATCGACGGCCTGCTGCTGCAAGCGCCCTTGCTGGTGCCGGCACGCGCGCTGCGCAAAGCCTGAACGAGGAGGCCACCCGATGGCGATACAGCTCAACCACTTCTCGATCCGCAGCCTGGACCTGCCGGCCTGCGAACGTTTCTACTGCGGACTGCTCGGCCTGGAAGTGGGGCCGCGGCCGCCGTTCCCGTTCCCGGGGCTGTGGCTGTACGCGGGCGACACCGCGCAGTATTCGAACGCCGTCGTCCACATCATCGGCATCGACCGCAACGACCCCGAAGGGCTCAAGCAGTACCTCGGCGACCGCGACGAATCCAGCCTGGAAGGCACTGGCGCGGTCGACCACCTGGCTTTCTTCGCCACCGGCCTGGCCGCGACGCTGGCGCGGCTGCGCGCCCAGGGCGTCGAGTGCCGTGAACGCATGGTGCCGCTGCTCGGACTGCACCAGGTGTTCGTCGACGACCCCCAGGGCGTGGTCATCGAGCTCAACTTCCCGGCCGACGAGAAAACCGCGCTGGCGGGCTGAAGCGATGGCGCGCATCCTCCTCGTCGGTGGATCGCTGGGCGGGCTGATGGCGGCCACGCTGCTGCTGCGCGCCGGCCACGAGGTGCAGGTGCTGGAGCGCTCGGCGCGCTCGCTCGAAGGCCGCGGCGCCGGCATCGTCACCCACGACAGCCTGCTCGCCGCGCTGCGCGGCGGCGGCGTGCGCGTCGACGCCACGCTGGGCGTGCAGGTGGCATCGCGCGTCGTGCTCGACCGCGCCGGCAACGCCGAGTGCCGCTGGGACTACGCGCAGTGCCTGACCTCCTGGGGCCGCCTTTACGCGCTGCTGCGCGAGGCTTTGCCGGCGCCCTGCTACCGGCTCGGTGCCGAGGTGGTCGGCGCCGAATCGCGGCCCGACGGCGTGCTCGCACGGCTCGCCGGTGGCGAGAACTTGGAGGCCGACCTGCTGATTGCCTGCGACGGCATCCGCTCGGGCGTGCGCGCCGGCCTGCTGCCCGCGGTGCGGGCCGAATACGCCGGCTACGTGGCCTGGCGCGGCGTCTGCGACGAAGCGGGCTTGTCGCGCCGCACGCGCGAAACCTTGTTCGAGCATTTCGGCTTCGGCCTGCCCGAGGGCGAACAAATGATCGGCTACCCGGTGGCCGGCGCCGGCGACCGCAGCGACGCCGGCCAGCGGCGCTGGAACTTCGTCTGGTACCGGCCGGCGGCGGCCGGTGCCGAGCTGGCCGCGCTGATGACCGACGCCGACGGCGTGCACCACGCCGAAGGCGTCGCGCCGCTGCAGGTGTCGTGGCGCTGCATCGCGGCGATGCGCGAGGCGGCGCGCGCCAAGCTGGCGCCGCAGTTCGCCGAGATCGTCGAGAAAACGGCCGTGCCTTTTCTGCAGCCGATCCACGACCTGGTGTCGCCGCAGCTCGCTTTCGACCGCATCGCCTTGCTGGGCGACGCCGCTTTTGTCGCCCGGCCGCATGTCGGCATGGGCGTGACCAAGGCGG
>JAUYAJ010000017.1 GCA_030693565.1 Rubrivivax sp. | reverse complement strand
TACCGCTTCATCACCGGCCAGGCCGCGCCGCGCAGCGACATCGCCGCCGAAGCGGCGCTGGTGCTGGACGGCCAGATCACCGGCCTGGGCCTGCGCTCGGACGACCCGGCCTCAGGCAACTTCACGAACAACCTGCCACTGGCAGGCGCCGAGTTGACCGTCTACGCCACCGACGCCAGCAGCGGCGAGCGCATCGGCGCGGCGGTGCACCAGCGCAAGGTCGGCACCGACGGCCGCTGGGGCCCGTTCCAGGCCCGGCCCGGCGTCGCCTACGAATTCGTCGTTGCGGCGCCGGGTTACGCCACCACCCACATCTACCGCAGCGGCTTCCCGCGGTCGAGCCAGCTCGTGCACCTGCGGCCCGAGCGCATCGCCGACGCCGACAAAGACGCCAAGGCGCTGGTGACGCTGACGCGCCCGCGCGGCTACTTCGACCTCGAGCGCGACAAAGTCAGCTTCGACGGCCAGCGCCCGCCCGGCGTGCCGCCCACCGGCGCCGGCGTTTCCAGTGCCAAGCTCAAGCTGGCCCAGGCCGAGCCGCGCACCATCGCCGCCGAGTTCAATGGTGAGCGCCTGGTCGGCCGGGTCTGGCCGGCTGCCGACAACCGCGTCGTCGTGCCGGAGCTGACGCACTGAGCATGGCCATCACCGGCGCCGCCGCTGCTGCAGCGCAGGTGGATCAGTCTGGCTTGAGCGCGCCGCCGCAGGCGCGGTTGCGCCCGCGCGACTTGGCCATGTAGAGCTGGGCGTCGGCGTCGCGCACCAGGTCGGCCGCGCTGCCGCCCTCGCCCTTGCCCTTGCAGCCAACGCCCAGGCTGACGGTCACATGGGCGGCCGCTGCCGATTCGGCATGCGGCAGTTGCAAGGCGCCAATGCGCTCGCCGAGCCGGGTCGCAAGTTCCAGTGCCCCCGCCAACGTGGTGTCGGGCAGCAGGCAGACAAATTCCTCGCCGCCGTAGCGTGCCAGCAGGTCGCCGGGCCGGCGCAGTCCGCTGCGCAAGGCCGCCGCCACCTGGCGCAGGCAGTCGTCGCCCGCTTGATGGCCATAATGGTCGTTGAAGCGCTTGAAGAAGTCGACGTCGATCATCACCACGCTCAGCGACGTGCCGGCGCGGGCCGCGCGCGCCCACTCGACCAGCAGGAGCTCGTCGAAGTGGCGCCGGTTGTGGATTTGCGTCAGGCCGTCGATGTAGACCCAGCGACGCAACAAGTCGGCCTGCGCCTTCAGCGTCAGATGGGTGCGCACGCGGGCGCGCACCACCCGCGGATGGATGGGCTTGGTGATGAAATCGACCGCGCCGACGTCCAGCCCTTCGGCCTCGGCGGCCGCCTCGCCATGGGCGGTGACGAAAATGACCGGGATGTCGGCCGTGGCAGGGTTGCTCTTCAGACGGCGGCAGACTTCGTGGCCGTCCATGCCCGGCATCATGATGTCCAACAGCACCAGGTCCGGGGCATGCTGGGCGCACATCTGCAACGCCTGCTCGCCGCTCTTGGCCATGAAGACCTGGTGATCGGCGCTGAAGGCCTGGTACAGCGCCTGGATGTTGATCGGCTGGTCGTCGACCACCAGCAAACGCGGGCGACGGTCGGCGAAGGCCGAGCCGGCGTAAGGCGTCGAATCGATCGGATCGGCAGTCATGCGTCAAAGCCCTCGATCAGCAAGCTGCAGTCGTGCAGCGCGCGCTCGAAATCGAGCCCGTCGATGGCATTGTCCAGCGCTGTCACGCGTTCGCCAAGCGCTGGCGTGAGTTGCGGCCGCAGCGCCGCCCAGGCGTCCATCGCCGCCATGTCGGAGTCCCGCAGCAGCGTCGCCAATGCCGTCAAGGAGCGTCGCAAGGCCGGCGTGTCCGCGCCGGCGGTTTGCGCCGCTGCAGCACCAGCCGCCGGGGCTGCTGCCGGCCATGCCGTCAGCAAGCCCTGCAGCGGCGCCAAGGCGTCGTTGACGCGTTGGCAGGCGGCAGCGACCACGCTTGCTGTGCTTGCCTGGGCCGCCAAGGCGCGCAACTCGGCCTCCAGCGCCACGCTGTCCGCCGCCAGGCCACTGGCGCCGACGGTGCCGGCCAGGCCTTTGAGCGAATGCAGTTCACGCAGCAGGCTGTCGCGATCCTGCGCTTGATCCAGTGCGCGCAAACGTGCCGGCAGCGCGCCGAGGTCGTCGACAAAGGTCTGCAGCATGCGCCGGTAGACCGCCGGCTTGCCGCCAAGGCGAACCAGCGCGGCCTCCAGCCCGACCCCGGCGGTGCGCGCCGCCTGCGCCAGCGCCGCGTCGAGCGGCGCCACAGCCGCTGCCGCGGCAACGCCCTGGGCGCGGCAGGTGAAGCGGCACAACACCGTCACCAGGTGGTCGATGTCGAAGGGCTTGCCGACATGGTCGTTCATGCCGGCGGCCAGACAAGCTTCGCGGTCGAGCGGCTGCACATTGGCCGTCATCGCGATGATCGGCAGCTGCTGCAGCCCGAGTTGCTGGCGGATCTGGCTGGTGGCGCCGAAGCCGTCGAGCACCGGCATCTGCAAGTCCATCAGCACGGCATCGAAGGGCTGGCCGGCGCTGCTCAGCGCGGCGACGGCGAGCTCGCCGTTGTCGACCACGACGACGCTGGCGCCCTCGTCCTCGAGCAGTTCGCGCGCCACTTGCTGGTTGTTGAGGTTGTCCTCAGCGATCAGCAAGCGCAGGCCTTGCAGGCGCTGGCTGCGGCTGACCCCTGGCCGCGCCGAGGGATGGGCTCGCGCCTGCAATTCGCCGCCATCGACCACAGCGTCGAACAGCATCGACGCGGTCAAGGGCTTGACGAGACCGCTGCCCAGGCCATGAAGCCCCGCGCGGTCAATGCCGTCCAGCGCCCCGGCGTCGTGCGCCGCCACCACCGGCCTCAAGGTGATCGCCGCCGCGCTGCCACTGGCCAGCAGTTCCATCAGCGCGTTGTCGCCTGCGGTGCCAGCCATCTCGGTGTCGACGAAGATGGCGTCGTAGTGGTCGCTCGTTTGCTGCGCCTGCTGCAGCAGCGCCAGCGCCGCGGCGGCATCGGCTGCGGCATCGGTGCGCCAGTTCAGTGAACTGGCCATGCGCATCAGCACCTGCCTGGCGCTGGCGTGATCGTCAACGAACAGCACCCGGCGCGCCGCGCCTGGCAACCGCTGCGGCGCGGCCGCTGGCGCCAGCGCCAGCTCGACGCTGAAGTGAAAACGACTGCCCTGGCCCACCGCGCTGTCGAGCTTGAGCTCGCCGCCCATCAGCGCCACCAGCCGCTGGCTGATCACCAGCCCGAGCCCGGTGCCGCCGAAGCGCCGCGTCGTCGAGGCCTCGGCCTGGGTGAAGCCAGCGAAGATGCGGGCCTGGTTCTCGGGCGCGATGCCGATGCCGGTGTCGCTGACAGCGAACTCAAGGCTGACGCCGCCAGCGCTGCGCGCCAGCACGCGCACCGACAGCACGACCTCGCCTTCGGCGGTGAACTTGATGGCATTGCCGCACAGGTTGATCAGCACCTGCTGCAGTCGCAGCGCATCGCCGAGCAAGGCCGTGGGCACAGCCGCGTCGATGTCGAACAGCAGCTCGACGGCCTTGCCCGGCAGGTTGGCGCCCAGCACCACCGCCAGGTCGCGGATCAGGCGATCGATCGCGAACGGCTGCCGTTCCAGCGTCATCTTGCCGGCCTCGGCCTTGGAAAAGTCCAGGATGTTGTTGAGCAGGCCAAGCAGCGAACGCGCTGCGCCCTCGGTCTTGGCTGTGTAGTCGGCCTGGCGGGTGCTGAGGTCGGTGCGCTGCAGCAGCGCCAGCATGCCCAGCACGGCGTTCATCGGCGTGCGAATTTCGTGGCTCATGTTGGCCAGGAACTGGCTCTTGGCCTTGGAAGCCGCCTCGGCCGCTTCGGTCGCACGCACCAGGTCGGTGATGTCGACGCGGTAGCCCACCGTGTGGCCGTCGTCCATGCGGCGCTCGCCGACGCGCAGGCT
Source organism: Rubrivivax sp. (assembly GCA_030693565.1). GTDB lineage: Bacteria > Pseudomonadota > Gammaproteobacteria > Burkholderiales > Burkholderiaceae_C > Rubrivivax. The sequence continues at coordinate 6,765 of JAUYAJ010000017.1, read as the reverse complement.
GCGGCCATCACCCAGGCGCTGGATGTGCACCGAGGCCGGCTGTCGGTGCAGCGCCATCCGCGCCTGGACCCAGGCGTCGACCTGGCCGATGACCGCGGCGTATTGGCCGGCTTCAGCGCCGCCACGGATGATGTGCTCGAAGCTGGCGCCCGGCTGCATCAGGTGGGCGCACAAGGGATAGAGCTGGCGATAGGGCTCGTTGCACAGCACCAGCCGGTCGTCGGGGTCGAACAGCGCGAAGGCGTCGTCCAGGGCCTCGATCGAGCCGCGCAGCAAGGCGTGGGTGCGGCGCGCGTCAGCTTCAGCGTTGCGGCGCGCGCTGATGTCGGTGTAGGTGGTGACGAAGCCGCCGCCAGGCATCGGGCTGCCGCGCACCTCCAGCGTGTTGCCGCTCGGTCGCACGCGCTCGAAGTGGTGAGGCACGGTCGGCTGCCGGGCTTTGTCGATGATGGCCTCGACGCGGGCATCGACTTCGACCTCGCCGTATTCGCCGCGCGCGCCGTTGAAACGGATCAAGTCCGTGAAGCTGGTTGCGGGGCCGTCGAACAAGTGGTCAGGGAAGTCGAGCAGGCTGCGGAACTGGCGGTTCGCCGCCACCAGCCGCAGATCGGCGTCGAACACGCTGAGGCCGCATGGCAGGTTCTCGAGCACGCTCTGCACCAGTTCGTTGGCACGCCGCAATTCGTCTTCCATCGCACGGCGGGCGGTGATGTCCTGCACCGTGCCCGACAGCCGCACCGCGCGACCGTCTTCATAATGAACCTCGCCCACCGAGCGCACCCAGATGCGCTGGCCTTGGGCGGTGAAACGCGGCAACTCGCGATCCCAGCCGCCGCCCGCGCGCACCGCGTCGTCCATCATCTGGCGGACCTCGGCTTCGGACTCGGCGCCGTAATGCCTGACCACCTCGTCCAGCGTCGGTTGGTAGCCGGGCTCGACGCCGTGAATGCGACAGGTCTGGGCCGTCCAGTGCAGCTTGCCGCTGGCCAGGTCCAGCTCCCAGCCGCCGACGCCGCCAATGCGCCCGGTGCGCTCGAGGAAGTCCTCGCTGGCCCGCAGCGCCGCTTCGGCCTGCTTGCTGTGGCTGATGTCGATCTGGGTGCCGGCCATCCAGCGCGCCCGGCCGTCGGCCGTGCGGCCAAGGACCTTGCCGCGAACCTGCACCCAGACCCAATGGCCGGCGCTGTGAAGCACCCGCATCTCGCACTCGACGGCCGCGGTCTCGCCGCGGAAGTGGCGTTTGAGTTCGACCAGCGCCAGCGGCAAATCGTCGGCGTGGGTGAAACCCAGCCAGGTGTCGACGTTCGACGCGCGGATGGCCTCGAAATCGCGGCCGACCATCTGCGCCCAGCGTTCGTTGAGCACGACCGCGCCGGTCTCGATGTCCCATTCCCAGGTGCCAGCGTTGGTGCCTTCGATGATGTCGGCCAGGCGCTGGCGCTGGCGCGCCAGTTCACACTCGGCGTCCTTGCGCGCGCCGATGTCCAGGTGAATGCCGGCGACAACCCGCGGCTGTCCGTCGGCGTCGCGCTCGGTGACGCGGCCGCGGCTGTGGATCCAGACCCAGTGGCCGTCGCGGTGGCGCAGGCGGAACTCGGCGTCGAAGTCGTTGCTGCGGCCGTCCAGATGGGCTTGCCGGGCCACCACCAGCGCGGCGCGGTCGTCGCCGTGGATGCGCGCCAGGAAGGCGTCACGGGTGAATTCGCTCAGCGTCGCCAGGTCTTCACCGATCTGGCCGGCAAAGGCTGAGTTGATGCGGATGGCTTCGCTCTGCAAGTCGAGCTCCCAGGTACCGGCCCGGGTGCCATCGATGATGTTCTCCAGACGCCGGCGCTGTTCGTCCAGCTCTTGCGCACTGCGCTTGCTGGCAGTGATGTCAGTGCGCACCGACACGTACTTCTCGATCCGGCCGTCGGCGCCGGCATAGGGCGCGATGATGCTGTCGACCCAGTACAGCGTGCCGTCCTTGGCACGGTTGCAGATCTGACCGCGCCAGGGCTGACCGGCGGCAATGCTGGTCCACATCGAATGCCAGAACGCGGCTGGCTGGACGCCGGAATTGACAATGCGGTGGTTGCTGCCGATCAGCTCGTCGCGGCTGTAGCCGCTGATGCTGCAAAAGGCGTCGTTGACGTCGATGATCAAACCGTCGGCGTCGGCCACCGAAACGATCGAGTGGCGATGGATGGTGCCGAGCAAGGCGTCGCTGTCGCGCCGGAGCTTGGCCAGCTGCTGTTCGGCGGCGCGGCGCTCGGTGATGTCGCTTTGCACCTCGATGAAACCGACCAATCGACCGTCATCGTCGAACGCCGGTTGCACCTCGGTGTCGACACAGACCTCGCGGCCGTCGAGCCCGCGGTTGACCAGCTCGACCCGGCAGCCTCTGGCCGCCTGGGCGGCGTGCCGCAGCGTATCGATCGCGGCCGGATCGCTCTTGCCGCTGCGCAGCAGCGCGCCCGGCGTGACGCCACGCGACTGCACCAGCGTGTAGCCATAGATGCGGGTGAAGGCCTCGTTGACCCACTCGATGCGCAGCCCGGCGTCGGTGATGATGACGGCGTTGGAGGTGCGCTCGGCCACCATCGCCAGCCGCGCCATCTCGGCGCGCGCTCTCTGCAGCGCCGCCAGTGTCGCCTTGAGCTCGCTGATGTCGGTCTGCATGGTCAGAAAGCCGGTCAGCTGGCCGGCGTCGTCGCGCAGCGGCTGGATCTCCAGCGCCACCCACTGGGCGATGCCGCTCTTGCCAGCGATCAGCAGCTCACAGGTCAGGGCCTCGCCGGCAGCGCGCGCTGCCTGTACTCGGGCCACGGTGGCGGGGTCAGCGCGTTCGCTGTGCAGCAGTTCGGCCGGCGTGCGGCCGATGGCTTCGGCGGCGGCGTAGCCACTGATGCGCTCGAAACCTTCGTTGACCCAGGCGATGCGGTGCTCGGTGTCGGTGATGATGACGCCGTTGGCGGTGCGCCTTGCCACCAGCGCCAGCCGCGCCAGCTCGGCCGTCAGGCCTTGCGCCAGCCGCTCCGCACGCCGCCTACCCTGGGTCTGCTGCCAGATCAGCGCGGCCAGCAAGGCGCTGGCCAACGCTCCGAAGGCGAGCAACATCCAGGACTTTCCGGTATCGACATCGGCCTCGAACACCGGCGTGCTCTCGATGTGCAGGCTCAGCGCCGAGCCCGGCAGCGGCAGCCCTTGCGCGGTCTGGAAGCGGCCCGGCGCGCGCGGCGTTCCGTCCGCCCGCTCCAGCAATCGCGACGAGCTGAACAACACCGCGGCGGCCGCCCCCACAGGCGCACTGCCGCGCAGTTCGATGTGAAAGCGACCGGAAGCCGAGTGCACCACGCTGCTCAGCATTTCGGCGATGAAGACCGGTGCGTAGACGACGCCGGCCAGCGCCCGCTGGCGCTCGTCGGTGTCGGTGGTCGGCCAGCCCGGGCGGTAGACCGCCAGGCCGATGATCAAGCCGGCCCGGTCGCTGTCGTTCTGCACCAGCGTGACGGGGTCCGAGACCGCCACCTCGCCGCTGCGGATGGCACGCTCCAGGGTGGCGCGGCGGTGACGCTCGGAGCCGAAGTCCAGACCTGTGGTGCCCGGGTTGGCCAGCACCGGCTCGATGAAACGAACGACGAGGTGGTCCGGGTGCGCGGCGTCGCCGAGCGGGCGCAGTGTGAAGTCAGGCGCGCCGTCTTTTCGCTCGGCGGCGACGAATCGCTCCCGTTCATCGGGCCCGACGCGCTGGACGAAGCCGAAACCATGCACCCCGGGATACGCTTGCGCCGTGTTGAGCGCTGCGACAAACGCGCGGAATTCGGCGCGGTGAACTGGTGCGCCGGCCAGATGGAGCCCGCGCACCGCGCGAAGGCCGTTGATGGGGTCCTTGAAACGGTCCAGGATCTCCTGGGTCAGCTGCTGGGTGCTGCGCTGAAATTCGGCTTCGGCCGCGTCTTCGATGTCCTGGTGCAACCACTTTGCCGCACCCATGGACAAGCCCAGACCGACCACCAGGACAGCCAAGGGGACGAGCGCGCCGCGGCGCTGGATGGTGGCGAACCAGGACATGCGGTGGCTGCGCTGACGGGCCAGACGGCGCCTGGAGTCCCCGTCGTGTCGATTGTTCCAGCGCCAGCGCGCGCCGATCGCTGGGTCTGGCTGTGCTTTCCCAGGCTGTTCGGGCGTCAAGCCCCCCCGTGGCGACGGCTCACAGCCTCAGGCCATCGTCAGCGGCATCGGCGCCGTCAACGCCGCCTCGGGCAAGGCGGGGCGGTCGCGGTCCGGCCAGCTGGCGATGAAGGCGGCCACGTCCGGCCCCGCCAGCGGGCGGCTGAACAAGAAGCCCTGGATGGCGTCGCAGCCGTAGCGCGCCAGCGTCGCCGCATGGGCCGGATCCTCGACGCCTTCGGCCACCGTCTTCATGCGCAGCGTGCGCGCCAGGCCGATGATGGTCTTGACGATGGCGCGGGCGTCGCCGCGCGCCTGCAGCTCGCGCACGAAGCTGCGGTCGATCTTCAAGGTGTCGAAGGGAAATCGGCGCAGATGGGCCAGCGACGAGTAACCGATGCCAAAGTCGTCGAGTGCCATGCGGATACCGGCGTCGTGGACGGCGCGCAAGGCATCGAGCGTGGCCTGGCTGCCTTGCAGAAAGGTCGACTCGGTGATCTCCAGCTCCAGCCGCGACGGCTCCAGCCCGCTGGCGCGGGCCGCGGCCAGCGCCGTACGGGCCAGGTCGGGCGACAAAGCCTGGACCGGCGACAAGTTGACGGCCACCTTGTGCTGGGCCGGCCAGCGTGACGCTTCGCGGCAGGCCTGGACCAGCACCCACTCGCCGATCGCCGCCATCAGCCCGGCCTCTTCGGCCACCGGCACGAACTCGCCCGGCGAGACCTCGCCCAGTTCGGGGTGATGCCAGCGCAGCAAGGCCTCGAATCCGGCCAACCGCCAGTCGGCCAGTTCGACCTGGGGCTGGTAGACCAGCGACATCTCGCCGCGCGCCAGCGCGGTGCGCAAGCCATGCTCGATGGCGATGCGCCGACGCGTCAGCGCCGCCATCTCGGGCATGAACAGCCGGTAGGTGCCGCGCCCGGCCGACTTGGCCGCGTACAGCGCCAGGTCGGCATGGCTGAGCAAGGTGTCGATGTCGCTGCCGTCCTGCGGCGCCAGCGCCACACCGATGCTGGCGCGCACGTTGACATGCGCGCCCTGCAGCTCGCAAGGCGCCTGCAAGGTCTCGATCAGGCGCTGCACCATGTGCTCGACCTCGGCCACCGTGCCGGCGTCACGCAGAATGACGGCAAACTCGTCGCCGCCCAGCCGCGCCGCGGTGTCGTGGCGGCGCGTGCCGGCCTCGAGCCGCTGCGCCACCGCCTGCAGCAAGCCGTCGCCCACCGCATGACCCAAGGTGTCGTTGACGTTCTTGAAATGGTCCAGGTCCAGGCACAGCACCGCAAACGGCTGCGGCTGGCCGCGGCCCGGATTCATCAACTCGGTCAACTGACTGCGAAACTGGTGCCGGTTGGCCAGCCCGGTGAGGGCGTCGTAGTGCGCCAGCCAGGTCAGCTGCTCGTTGCTGCGGCGCTCTTTGGTGATGTCGGCGGCGACGCCGCGCCAGCCCGTCAGGCGGCCCTGGTCGTCGCGCAAAGGCTTGGCCGACAGCGACCACCAGCGCACCCGGCGGCCACGGCGCACCGCCAGCGCCAGTTCGCGCACCGCCGTTCCGGCCTCAAGATGCTGGCGCAGCTGCACCAGCGGCGCGGCGTCGCCGTCGGCGACCAGACGCTGCAGGATCGCCAGCACCGGTGCTGCCGTCAAGGCCCGCACCGGCTGGCCGAACAGCGAAGCCAGCCGCGGCGAGACGTTGCGCAGCCGGCCGTCGGCGTCGATCTCCCACAGCATGTCGCTGGTGTGTTCTTCGAAGTCGCGCAGCAACAAGCCGATGACCTCTTTCTGGCGCTCGGCCTCGGCTTCGGCCAGCAAGCGGGCGTCGAACAGGCGCGAGGTCGACCAGACCCCGCCGATGACGATGCCGGCGTAGATCAGCAGCAGTGCGGCCATCGGCAATGCAACGCCGAAGTCCGACAGCGACAGTGCCGCCAGCGCGCCGCTGCTGAGCGCGAGCACGAAGGCCGTCGCCGACCATGGCGTGCTGGCCAGGATGAAGCCGCCGGCGCAGATCATGCCGGTGGTGACGGTGGCGATCACCACTTGTTCGGCGGCGCCGGCCCCGGGCAGCAAGGCAGCCGGGGCCGTGCCCCAGATCAAGCCGAGCGCGGCAGCGCTGACGCTGGCGCGACGCAGGGCGCGTTTGGACGCCACCCCGCGCGCTGGGCGCTGGCGTTCCAGCCGCCAGGTCCACAACAACCGGGCGACGATGAGCACCAGCGTGGCGCCCCAGACAGCCAGGAAGACGCGCGGGCCCGGGCCCCAGAACACCACCGCCACCAGGCTGAGGTTGAGCAGGTTGGCGAGCATGGCAAACGGCGTCAACCGCGCCACTGCCTGCAGCTGGCGGGCGCGAATGCGCGCCGCCTGCCCCTCGTCGACGACGGTGTCGCTGGCGAAGAGCTGCTGGGCGCGCTGGCGCAATCGATCTAGCCCCGTGCGAAGCATCGTGGATCCTGTGGCTGCATCTGTCTGTATCGGCACCCAGCGGCCGAACTTGATGGCGCCTAGTGTGGTGTTGCACGCTGTGAGGCACTTAAGAAAACCGAGGGATTTGGTCCTGTGGCTAGGCGCAAACCGGAGCGATACCCCGTGGTATCGCGAGGATTTGCAACG
>JAUYAJ010000010.1 GCA_030693565.1 Rubrivivax sp. | reverse complement strand
AGCAGGTGATGACGGCGCACGAGGTGGCGGCGCGCAAGCTCAGCGTGCGCGAGGCCGAGCGCCTGGTGGCGCGCGCCAGTGCGCCCGAGGCCGCAGCGACGCGCGGCAAGCCGCCCAAACCGCGCGACATCGTGCGGCTGGAACAGCGCCTGGCCGATCTGCTGACGGCGGCGGTGGAAATCCGCATCAAGCGCCGCACGCGCCGCGGTGAGCAAGGCGAGCTGGCGATCGCCTTTGGCTCGCTCGACGAGCTGAACGGCTTGCTCGACAAGCTCGGCGTCACCGAAAGCTGACGCGCAGCCACTGGCGCGCCCGGCGATGTCCTCGCACATCACGCTGCGCCAGTTCCGCTATTTCATCGCCGTTGCCGAGAGCGGCTCGGTGGCGGCAGCCTCGCGCATGCTCAGCATTGCCCAGAGCGCGGTCACCAAGAGCATGCAGGAGCTCGAGGACGAGATCGGCCAGCGCCTGTTCGAGCGCAGCTCCAAAGGCATGCTGCTGACGCAGCAAGGGCACCGCTTTCTGGCCAGCGCGCGCCAGGTCATCGGCGCCGTCGCCGACGCCACCCGGCTGCGCCGCAGCGAGGGTGGCCTGGCCGGCACGCTGAACGTTGGCGTCACCAGCCTGGTCGCCGGCTACTACCTGAGCGAGCTGTTGTCGCGCTACCTGCGCAACTGCCCGGCGGTCCAGGTTCAGGTCACCGAGGAGACGCCGCCGTTCCTGGAGCATCTGCTGATCAACGGCGAGCTCGACGTCGCCATCATGGTCAGCAACGTGCTCGGTGAGCCGCAGGCGCTAGTGGCAGAGACGCTGACGCGCAGCCCGAACCGGGTCTGGCTGGCGTCCAACCACCCGCTGACCGCCGCCGACGAGGTGACGCTGGCCGACTGCGCCAACCACGACCAGGTGGTGCTGGAGGCCGACCGCATCGACGACTTGATGCGCGCCGCCTGGGCCCGCCACCAGCTCAAGCCGCGCACGCTGCTGCGGACCTCGTCACTGGAAGCGGTGCGCTCGCTGGTCGGCGCCGGCACCGGCATCGCCGTGCTGCCCGACTTTCTCTACCGGCCGTGGACGCTGGACGCCGAGCATGTCGACGTGCGCCGGCTGCGCGACGAGTTGCCGACGGTCGACGTCGGCCTGGTCTGGCGGCGCGGCCTGGCGCTCAAGCCGGCGGCGCTGGAGTTCATCGAGATGGCGCGCGAGCAGTCGCGCTCACGGCGGCACTGAGTCCGCCCCGCGGCTGAGCTCGTGGGCGCACAAGGCGTCGGCGCTGGCCAGCCACTCGCCCAGCGCCGCCGGCAACCCGCCCTCGGCAGTGCGCCAGCGCCGGCGCACCTGGCGCGTCATGCTGCGCAGCTGCCAGGCGACCTCGTGCAGGATCAGCGTCAACTCCTGCGCCACCGTGCCTTCGCGCCAGGTCTCGCCCAGCCAGTCGAGCTGGTCAGCCGAGACACCGGCGCCGGCCAGACTGCGCTGGATCTGGCCCACCTGCTCCTGCAGCGGCGCCAGGTCGACCTTGGCGCTGCCGGCCTCGGCGCTGACAGCGGCGGCGACTTCGGGCCAGCGCTGCAGCAGGCCATCGATCTCGCGCAGCGCGCTCACCGGATCGGCGGCGGCGGTGATGGCCTGGGCGTCGGCGTCGGGACGCAGCAAGGCCATGACTTCTTTCACCAGTGTTTCGTCGTAACGATGGCGGTTCATGCGCAACACCATCGACAGCCGCAGCTCGGGCGCCTGGCGGTCGGGCGAGAACATCGCCGTCACCACCTCGGTCAGCGACAGCACGCGGCCCCAGGGGCTGAGCGAAGCCGCGCTGACGTTGCGTGGGTAGCCGCTGCCGTCCAGCGTCTCGTGGTGTTCGAGGATGGCGCGCAGCAACTCGCGCGGGAACTTGTGGTGGCGTTCGAGCAGCATCGAGGCCAGCAGCGGATGGGTGTAGAGCTGGCGCCGCTGGTCGCCGCTGAGTTCGATCTCGGGCTGCAGCAGCACCGGGTCCAGGTGCAGCATGCCCAGGTCGTGCAGCAGCCCGCCGGCGGCCAGCATGGCGACGTCGTAGCGGGTGCCTTCGATGCGGCTGGCCAGCCAGCCGGCGGTGACCGCGCTGCGCAAGCTGTGCAGCCACAGCTCAGGCTGGGTCTCGCGCAGCAGCGTCAGCTGGAAACCAATCGGCGGCGGAATCGGCAGCCCACCCAGGCCGTCGAGCAGCATGTCGCGCGTGCGCGGCGTCGCCAGCATGCGGGCGAAGAAGGGCTCGCGCGCAAGCAGGATCTCGACCTGCTCGCGCAGCACGCGGGCCGTGACGCCGGGCTCACTCTCCAGGCTGTCGTCAAGCGGTGACTTGAGCGTGTGCTGGACCAGGCGTTCGTACAGCTTGGCGTCGACGGCAATGCCTTTGTCGACGATCTTCAGGCCCTGGTTGTTGTAGATGGCGCTGTGCGCCACCACCGGGCGCTTGTCGCCCATGTTGGTGACCGCCTTGGCGAAGTGGGCGGGGTCGGGCGCGGCGGCGCCGGCGGTGGGGGCATAGGGCATCGCCCATTCTCGCGCGCCGCCGCGCTGCCTGCCATGTTTGCGGTCAATGCTTGAGCATGACGTGGCGGGCCACGGTGTAGTCCTCCAGCGCGTACATGCTCATGTCCTTGCCGTAGCCGCTGCTCTTGAGGCCGCCGTGCGGCATCTCGTTGACGAGCATGAAGTGGGTGTTGATCCAGGTGCAGCCGTATTGCAGCTTCTTGGCCACACGCATCGCCCGGCCGACGTCTTGCGTCCACACCGACGAGGCCAGGCCGTAGTCGCTGTCGTTGGCCCAGGCGATGGCCTGCTCGGTGTCGCTGAAGCGTGTCACGCTGACCACCGGGCCGAAGACCTCGCGGCGCACGATCTCGTCTTCCTGCCGGGCGCCGGCAATCACCGTGGGCTCGAAGAAGAAGCCGGCGCCGGCGCGCAGCTTGCCGCCGGCGGTGATCTCCATGTGGCCGGCCATCTGCGCGCGTTCGACGAAGCTGGCGACGCGGTTGCGCTGGCGCTCGCTGATCAGCGGGCCGATCTCGACATCGGGCTCGTCCTGCAGGCCCATGCGGATGCTTCTCACCGCGCTGGACAAGTCGGCCACCAGCTTGTCGTGGATCTTGGCCCCGGCGTAAATGCGGCAGGCAGCCGTGCAGTCCTGGCCGGCGTTGTAGTAGCCGAAGGTGCGCAGGCCTTCGACGACGGCAGCCAGGTCGGCGTCGTCGAAGACGATCACCGGCGCCTTGCCGCCCAGCTCGAGGTGGGTGCGCTTGCGCGTGCCGCTGGCGGCCTGCAACACCTTGCGCCCGGTGGCGACGTCGCCGGTCAGGCTGACCATCGCCACCTTCGGGTGTTCGACCAGCGGCTGGCCGACGCTGGCGCCGCGGCCGGCGATGACGTTGAACACGCCCTTGGGCAGGATCTCGGCCGCCACCCGGGCCAGCAGCAGGCTCGACAGCGGGGTCTGCTCGCTGGGCTTGAGCACCACCGTGTTGCCGGCGGCCAGCGCCGGCGCCGCCTTCCACACCGCCATCATCAGCGGGTAGTTCCAGGGCGCGATCGAGCCGACGACGCCGATCGCGTCGCGCCGGATCATGCTGGTGTGGCCGGACAGGTATTCGCCGGCCAGCGTGCCGCTCATGCAGCGCGTGGCGCCGGCGAAGTAGCGCAGGCAGTCGGCCACCGCCGGGATCTCGTCGCCGAGCGCGCGCGCAAAAGGCTTGCCGCAGTTCAGGCTTTCCAGCCGCGCGAATTCTTCGGCACGCGCCTCGACGGCGTCGGCCAGGCGCAGCAGCAGGCGCGAGCGCTCCATCGGCGTGGTCTCGCTCCAGCTGTCGAAGGCGCGGTGCGCCGCCGACACCGCCTTGTGCACCTGTTCCACCGAGGCTTCGGGCAGCGCCACCAGCAACTCGCCGGTGGCCGGGTTGAGCACCGGTTCGGCCTCGCCCTCGCCGGCGACGAAGGCGCCGTCGATGAGCAGTTCGGTGGGCAGGGTGGGCGTGGCCATGGGGGACTCCTTAGCGAGGGCCCGGCTCGTCGGCGCGGGTGAGGGTGTAGGCGAGCAGGATGGGCACGAAGGTCAGCACGATGATGATCACCGCCACCACGTTGGTCACCGGCCGCTGGCGCGGGCGGATCAGTTCCTGCAGCATCCAGATCGGCAGCGTGGTCTGCTGGCCGGCGGTGAAGGTGGTGACGATGACCTCGTCGAAGCTCAGCGCAAAGGCCAGCAGCGCGCCGGCCAGCAAGGCCGAGCCGAGCTGCGGCAGCACGATGTAGCGCAGCGTCTGGAAACCATCGGCGCCGAGGTCCATCGAGGCCTCGATCAGGTTCGGGTTCAGGCGCCGCAGCCGCGCCACCGCGTTGTTGTAGACCACCACCACGCAGAAGGTGGCGTGGCCGATGACGATGGTCCAGAACGAGAACGGGATCTCCAGCGTGTGGTACGCCGAGCGCAGCGCAATGCCTGTGATGACGCCGGGCAGCGCGATCGGCAGGATCAGCAGCAGCGACAACGCGTTGCGGCCGAAGAATCGGCTGCGTGCCAGCGCCGCCGCCGCCAGCGTGCCCAGCAGCAGCGCCAGCGCCGTGCTCCAGGCGGCGACCTCGAAGCTGAGCCGGATCGCGGCCCAGACATCGTCGCGCTCCCAGGCCACGCCGAACCAGCGCGTCGTCAGCGCCGGCGGCGGGAAGACATAGCTCTTGTCCTCGGCGCTGAAAGCGTAGAGCACGATCAGCGCCAGCGGGATGTGCAGAAAGGCGATCACCGCCCAGGCGCAGATGCGCAGCGCCGGGCTCGCTTCAGACCGCATCGAAAGCCCCTTGTCGCTTGGCCAGCCACAGGTAGATGCCGATCACCAGGATGGGCACCAGCGAGAACGCGGCCGCGAACGGGATGTTGCCCGCCACGCCTTGCTGGCGGTAGACGACCTGGCCGATGAACTGGGTCGAGTCGCCGATGACCTGCGGGATGATGTAGTCGCCCAGCGTCAGCGAGAAGGTGAAGATCGACCCGGCGGCGATGCCGGGCATCGCCAGCGGCAGGATGACATGGCGCAGCGTCGTGCGCGGGCGCGCACCGAGGTCGCCGGAGGCTTCGAGCGTCGACGCCGGGATGCGCTCGAGCGCCGCCATCACCGGCAGGATCATGAACGGCAGCCACATGTAGACGAAGACGATGTAGGTGCCCAGGGTCGAAAAACTCAGGCTCGGGCCGCCGATCGCCGGCGTCGCCAGCAGCGCGTCGAGCAGCCAGGTCGTGCGCGTGGCCTCGGCCAGCCAGGAGATCGCGCCTTCCTTGGCCAGCAGCAGCTTCCAGGCATACAGACGCACCAGGTAGCTGCTCCACAGCGGCAGCATCACCGCGATGTAGAGCAGCGCCTTGGTCGCGCCGCGCGCGTGGCGCGCCATCAGCAGCGCCACCGGGAAGGCGAGCAGCGCGCAGCTCAGCGTGACGGCGATGGCCATCACGATCGAACGCCGCGCCGCGTCCAAGTTGGCCGGCTCGACGAGGGCGATGAAGTTGGAAACACCGACCTCGCGCACCACCTGGCCGGTGAAGTCGTCGAGGCGGAAAAAGGCGTTGGCCAGCAGCGCGAACAGCGATCCCAGGTAGATGACGCCGAACCACAGCAGCGGCGGCGCCAGCAGCAACAGCAGCAGCAAGCCCGGCTTGCGGTACAGCAGGTCCGAACTGCGCCGGCGCAGCGAGGGCGCGGCGACGGCGGGCAGGGCGGCGCTGTTCACGGCCGCTCAGCCTTGCAGCGCATGCACCGCCCGCACATCCCAGTGCAGGTGCACGGTCTGGCCGGGGGCGGGCAGGGTGGCGCCGGGGCCGGCTGGCAAGTCGGCCTGCAGGCGCTGGCCCTGGGTGTCGACGGCGACGCGGGTGAAGGCGCCGAAGTACTGCAGCTCGGCCACCGTGCCGCTGGCGCGCGCCGCGTCGGCGCTGCCCAGCGTGATGCGCTCGGGCCGCAGCATCGCGCTGGCCAGCCCGGTCAGCTGGCGCGAGGCGTCGCCGGCCAGCACGTTGGCGGCGCCGACGAACTCGGCAACGAAACGTGTCGCCGGCTGGTCGTAGATCTGCCGCGGCGTGCCCACTTGTTCGATGCGGCCGGCGTTGAAGACGCCGATGCGGTCGCTCATCGACAGCGCCTCATGCTGGTCGTGGGTGATGAACAGGAAGGTGATGCCCAGGCGCCGCTGCAGCGCTTTGAGCTCGCCCTGCATCTGCTCGCGCAGCTTGAGGTCGAGCGCGCCCAGCGGCTCGTCGAGCAGCAGCACCTGCGGCTGGCTGATGAGCGCGCGCGCCAGCGCGACGCGCTGGCGCTGGCCGCCCGACAGCTCGGCCGGCCGGCGCGTGGCCGCGCCCGGCAACTGCACCAGCGCCAGCAACTCGTCGGCGCGCCGCTCGCGCGCCGCGCGGCCCATCTTGCGCACCATCAGCGGGTAGGCGACGTTGTCGCGCACGCTCATGTGCGGGAACAGTGCGTAGTCCTGGAACACGGTGTTCACCGGCCGTGCATACGGCGGCTGGCGGGTGACGTCGGCGCCGCCGATCCACACCCGGCCAGCCGTGGGCCGGGTGAAGCCGCCGATCATGCGCAGGCAGGTCGTCTTGCCCGAGCCTGAAGGCCCGAGCAAGGTGAAGAACTCGCCGGCCTCGATGGCGAGGTCGACCCCGTCGACCGCGCGCACCGCGGCGGCGCCGCTGCCGAAGACGCAGGAAACACCTTCGAGGCTGACGGCAGCGGTCATGGGCGCTCGCTGGCCGCGCCGCTCAACGCCCTCCCAGCACCGCGATGTAGTCCGACACCCACTTGTGATACGGCACGCAGGCGTTGTTCTGGCTCTTGCACTGGCTGACCGGGGTGCGCCAGAAGGCGATCTTGTCGAAGGCGTTGTAGCCCTGGCGGGCGCAGCCTTCGTCGGTCAGCAGCTTGTTGCCTTTGCACGCCGCCGGCACCGCAGGCACCGAACCGAACCAGGCCGCCAGGTCGCCCTGCAGCTTGGGGTTGAGCGAATGCTCGAGCCACAGGTAGGCGCAGTTCGGGTTCTTGGCCTCGCTGTGCAGCATCGTGCTGTCGGCCCAGCCGGTCGCGCCTTCGACCGGCACGGTGGTGGCGATCGGCTGCTTCTTCGAGCGCAGGATGTTGGCCTGGAACTGCCAGCTGCCCGAGGCCACCACGCCTTCGTTGGTGAAGTCGTCGATCTGCACGAAGGCGTCGTGCCAGTACTTGCCGACGATCTTGCGCTGGCCGCGCAGCACCTCCAGCGCCGCCTTGTACTGGGCCTCGTTCAGCTCGTAGGGGTCTTTGATGCCCAGCGCCGGGTTCTTGGTCATCAGGTAGAGCGCGGCGTCGGCGATGTGGATCGGGCCGTCGAAAGCCTGCACCCGGCCCTTGTTGCTCTTGCCGTCGGGCAGCGTCGTTTCCTCGAACACCACGCTCCAGCTGGTGGGCGCTTTGTCTTTGAAGACCTTGGTGTTGTACATCAGCACGTTCCAGCCCCACTGGTACGGAACGCCGTAGTGCGTGTTGGCTTCGAAGTGCCAGGGCGCTTTCTGCAGCCGCGGGTCGATGTTCTTGTAGCTGGGGATCAGGCCGACGTTGATCGGCTGCACCTTCTTGCCGCGGATCAGCCGCGTCGACGCGTCACCCGAGGCGGTGACGAGGTCGAAGCCGCCTTCGTTCATCAAGGCCACCATCTCGTCCGAAGTGCCGGCGGTCTTGACGTTGACCTTGCAGCCGCTCTTCTTTTCGAAGTCGGTGACCCAGTCGAAGTTCTTGTCGGTGGCGCCGCGTTCGATGTAGCCGGCCCAGGCGACGTTGTCGACCTGGCCGTCGGCTTTGCCGAGTTTTTGCAGCGCCGTGGCTTGCGCGGAAACGGCGCCGTGGCTGGCCAGTGCAGTGGCCGCGACCGCGACCAGGGTGAGCGTGTAGCAGGTCATGGGGGCTCCAGGCTGGGTCGACAACCCGCACCGGCATTGGCGCGAGGCGAGCCGGCACGATAGGCAGTGCCTGGAACCCTGTGAAATTCATTCGACCGCCGCCGGGCGGTCTGAAAAACAGATACCTGGGGTCAACCCGCAGCTTGATGCACGGCCGCGCGGCGCCGCGACAGCGCCAGCCAGCCCAGCGCCAGCAAGACGGCGGTGATGGGCAGCAGCGAGCCGATGTTCAGCCAGGCCCAGCCCTGGGTGGTGATCATCGCCCCGGCCGCGAACGAGCTCAGTGCCATGGTGCCGAAGACGCAGAAGTCCATCGCCCCCTGGGCCTTGTTCTTCTCCTCGGGCTTGTAGGCCTGGGTGAACAGCGTCGTGCCGCCGATGTAGAGGAAGTTCCAGCCAACGCCGAGCACGAAGAGGGCGACCAGGAACTGCATCAGGTCGACGCCCGACAAAGCCACCGCCACGCAGACCAGGTTGAGCAGTGCGCCTACCACCATCACCGGCAAGGCGCCGACGCGCTTGATCAGGTGGCCGGTGAAGAAGCTGGGCACGAACATGCCCAGCACATGCCATTCGAGCACCAGCGCGGCGCTCTCGAACGGGTGCTTGCACTGCTGCATGGCGATCGGGGTAGCCGCCATCAACAGGTTCATCACCCCATAGCCCAGCGCCGACGCCGCCACTGCCACGATGAACACCGGTTGGCGCGCCAGTACCGACAGCGGCCGACCGGTGCTGGCGCCAGGCGGCGGCACGACGTGGTCGGGAAAGCGGATCAGCGACAGCGCCAGCAGCGCCACCAAGGCCACGCCGACCAGCGCCAGGTAGGCGCCGGCAAAAGGCACGGCCAGCCAGCCACGCGTGGCGCTGGCCAGGTTGGGGCCGATGAAGGCGCCGATGATGCCGCCCGCCAGCACCAGCGAGATGGCGCGCTCCTTGAAGGCCGGCGCCACCAGTTCGGGTCCGGCGAAGCGGTAGAGCGATGCGTTGGCGCTGTAGAAGCCGGCCACCATGGTGGCGCCCACCAGCAGCCAGAAGTTGGACTGCAGCGCCGCCCAGGCGCACAGGCCGGCCGACAGCGCCGCCACCACCAGGCCGATCTGGAACGAGCGCTTGCGGCCGTAGCGCGCCTGCAGGCGTGCCACCGGCATCGTCGACAAGGCGCCGCCGACCACGTAGCCGGTGACGGGCAGCGTCGCCATCCAGCCCACCGGCGCCAGCGACAGCCCGACCAGGCCGTTGATGGCCATGAAGGCGACGTTGTTTGTCAGAAACAAACCTTGGCACAAGGCCAGCAGCAGCAAAGGGGCATTCACCCGGTCGATCATCTCATCCGCGGCCGCGGCGGAACCTTGGCGCGCTGCGCGGGCTCAATCCGGAGATGCCCACGCGGTCATCGTCGCCGGCGGCGGCAGCGTTGAGGAGATGAGGAGAACAAAGAGGCGCGAGCGCGGGCCGTCCCAGAACAAGGCGGTAAAGGCGGCGCTCCTTTGGCGGACGAGGGGCGCAGAATGAAGCATTCTTGCTCCAAGCCGACGCATGACCATGCACCGCGATTGACCGGAAAGCTCTGATGGAGCCCGGGCCCGTACAGCCGGGACTCCATCAGAACTTCCCAGGTGCAGCCCAGGGGCTCCTCCCCTGCGCACACCTTCCCTGACCCGGAGGTCCGCATGGACGTGATCAGCAATCTCAAGGCCCGCTACGAACGCCAGGCGGCGGAGGAAATGTCCCTCGAGGACTACCTGGCGGAATGCAAGCGCGACCCGCTCGCCTACGCCACCGCAGCCGAACGCATGCTGCGCGCCATCGGTGACCCGAAGACCGTGGACACGCGCAACGAGCCGCGGCTGTCGCGCTTGTTCGCCAACAAGCTCATCAAGGTCTACCCGGCCTTCCCCGAGTTCTATGGCATGGAAGACGCCATCGAACAGGTGGTGAGCTACTTCCGCCATGCCGCCCAGGGGCTGGAAGAGAAGAAGCAGATCCTCTACCTGCTGGGCCCGGTGGGCGGCGGCAAGAGCAGCATCGCCGAGCGCCTCAAGCAGCTGATGCAGGACGTGCCCTTCTACGCCATCAAGGGCTCGCCGGTGAACGAGAGCCCGCTCGGGCTGTTCGACGCCGTCGAGGACGGCGCCATCCTGGAAAGTGAATACGGCATACCGCGCCGCTACCTGAACCGCATCCTCAGCCCCTGGGCGGTCAAGCGGCTGGAGGAGTACGGCGGCGACATCCGCCAGTTCAAGGTCGTCAAGCGCCACCCCAACATCCTCAAGCAGATCGGCATCAGCAAGACCGAGCCCGGCGACGAGAACAACCAGGACATCAGCGCGCTGGTCGGCAAGGTCGACATCCGCAAGCTCGAGACCTATGCCCAGGACGACCCCGACGCCTACAGCTACTCCGGCGGCCTGTGCCTGGCCAACCAGGGCCTGCTCGAATTCGTCGAGATGTTCAAGGCGCCGATCAAGGTCTTGCACCCGCTGCTGACGGCAACGCAGGAGAACAACTACAAGGGCACCGAAGGCTTCGGCGCCATCCCCTTCGACGGTGTCGTGCTCGCGCACAGCAACGAGAGCGAGTGGAAGGCCTTCCGCAACAACAAGAACAACGAGGCCTTCCTCGACCGCATCTACATCGTCAAGGTGCCTTACTGCCTGCGCGTGAGCGAAGAGATCAAGATCTACGACAAGCTGCTCAAGGGCTCGTCGCTGGCCGCTGCCACCTGCGCGCCGGGCACGCTGAAGATGATGAGCCAGTTCGCGATCCTGACGCGCCTGAAGGAGCCCGAGAACAGCTCGTTGTACTCGAAGATGCTGGTCTACGACGGCGAGAATCTCAAGGACACCGACCCGCGCGCCAAGAGCTACCAGGAGTACCGTGACTACGCCGGCGTCGACGAAGGCATGAGCGGCATCAGCACGCGCTTTGCCTACAAGATCATCTCCAAGGTCTTCAACTTCGACAGCACCGAGGTCGCCGCCAACCCGGTGCACCTGATGTACGTGCTCGAGCAGCAGATCGAACGCGAGCAGTTCCCCGCCGAGACCGAGCAGAAGTACCTGGCCTTCATCAAGGAGCACCTGGCGGTGCGCTACGCCGAGTTCATCGGCAAGGAGATCCAGACCGCCTACCTGGAAAGCTACAGCGAATACGGCCAGAACATCTTCGACCGCTACGTCACCTACGCCGACTACTGGATCCAGGACCACGAGTACCGGGACACCGACACCGGCGAGGTCTTCGACCGCGGCAGCCTGAACGCCGAGCTGGAGAAGATCGAAAAGCCCGCCGGCATTTCCAACCCCAAGGACTTCCGCAACGAGATCGTCAACTTCGTGCTGCGCGCGCGCGCCAACAACGCCGGCAACAACCCGGTCTGGACCAGCTACGAGAAGCTGCGCGCGGTGATCGAGAAGAAGATGTTCAGCAACACCGAAGAGCTGCTGCCGGTGATCAGCTTCAACGCCAAGGCCAGCGCCGACGAAGCCAAGAAGCACGAGGACTTCGTCACCCGCATGGTTGGCAAGGGCTACACCAGCAAACAAGTTCGCCTGCTCTGCGAGTGGTACCTGCGCGTGCGCAAGAGCTCCTGAGAACGGACGACGTCGCCACGGCGCACCCAAGGAACCCACACCCATGCTGCAAATCACCGACCGCAGGCTGGCCGGCAAGAACAAGTCGATCGGCAACCGCGAGCGCTTTCTGCGCCGCCACAAGGAGCAGATTCGCGAGGCGGTCAAACGCGCGATCGACGGCCGCAGCATCCGCGACATCGAGAAGGGCGAGGACATCCACATCCCCAAGCGCGACCTCTCCGAGCCGGTCTTCGGCCACGGCCAGGGCGGGCTGCGCGAAGTCGTCCACCCCGGCAACCAGGAGTACGTGCAAGGCGACCGCATTGAGCGCCCCAAGGGCGGCGCTGGCGGCGGCAGCGGCAAAGGCCAGGCCAGCGACTCCGGCGAAGGTGAGGACGACTTCGTCTTCTCGCTCAGCCGCGAAGAGTTCATGCAAGTCTTCTTCGAAGACCTGGCGCTGCCGCACCTGGTGCGCACCCAGCTTGCCGAAGTGCCCGAATGGAAAAGCCACCGCGCCGGCTATTCCAGTGACGGCACGCCCAACAACCTGCATGTGGTGCGCTCGATGCGCGGCGCCATCGGCCGGCGCATCGCCATCGGCGCGAGCAGCCGGCGCGAACTGCACGAGCTGCAGGCGCAGCTGACCGCGCTGCAGGAAGGCCCGGCCGCGGACGACCCGGTGACGCTGGGCGAGATTGCTGCGCTGGTGGCGCAGATTGCCGCGCTGCGCGCACGCGTCGATCGCATTCCCTACCTCGACCCCATCGACCTGCGCTTTCGCAACCGCGTGCGCGTGGCGGTGCCGACCAGCAAGGCGGTGATGTTCTGCGTGATGGACATCTCGGGTTCGATGGACGAGGGCCGCAAGGAACTCAGCAAGCGCTTCTTCATCCTGCTCTACCTGTTCCTGACCCGGCACTACGAGAAGATCGACCTCGTCTTCATCCGCCACCACACCCAGGCGCAGGAGGTCGACGAACAGAACTTCTTCCACGCCCGCGAGACCGGTGGCACCGTGGTCAGCAGCGCGCTGGTGCTGATGGAAGAGATCATCCGCGCCCGCTACGACCCGAGCCAGTGGAACATCTACGGCGCCCAGGCCAGCGACGGTGACAACTGGCACCATGACAGCGGCCGCTGCCGCGAGTTGCTGAACGACAAGCTGCTGCGCCTGTGCCGCTACTTCGCCTACGTCCAGGTGGCCGAAGAAGAGCAGAACCTGTGGGTCGAATACGCCCATCTGCTCGACGCCAACCGCCACTTCGCGATGCGCAAGGCGACCTCGGTGGCGCAGATCTACCCGGTGTTCCGCGACTTGTTCAAGAAGCAGGAGGCGGCCGCATGATTGAGCACCACGCCGGTGACCCCGGCCACGAGCGGCGCCGGCGCCACCTGCCGGACCGCATCCCCCAGGTTGGCGACCGTCGGCTGCGCGAATGCAAGCTGCGCGAGCCGCTGCCGGCGCCGCCGCGCGCCGCGCAAACGCTGCCCGACCCCAGCGACTGGACCTTCGAGCTGGTCGACCGCTATCACGAGGTCATTCGCGAGACCGCCGCGCGCTTCGGTCTGGACACCTACCCCAACCAGCTCGAGGTCATCACCGCCGAGCAGATGATGGACGCCTACGCCAGCGTGGGCATGCCGGTGAACTACCGCCATT
>JAUYAJ010000002.1 GCA_030693565.1 Rubrivivax sp. | reverse complement strand
GCTAAAAACAAGGCATCGTACAACGCCATCCGTTGCGACAGGCCACAGCGCGCGGTGCGGATCAGGCCGGCGTTCTCCGGCAGCAGCCGGGCGAAGTAGAAACGCGCAGTGTGCAGCTTGGCGGTGTAGAACGGGTCGCCCGAATCCTTTTTCGCCAGCGCCACCTTGGCCATGCGGGCCCAGAAGTAGGCAAACACCAGGTGACCGCAGATGCGCAGGTAGTCGACCGACGCGGCGCCCACCTCGTCGGCATTGCCGAAAGCCTTCATGCCGAGCTCGGTGGTCAGCTTGGTGAGTTTCTCACCCAGCTCGGCCAGCGGGTTGACGAACTCCTGCATGGCCTCGTTCGTGCCTTCGGCCTCGACGAAGTCGCGGATCAGGCGGCCGAACTTCTTCAGCTTGGCGCCGTTGTCGCCCAGCACCTTGCGCCCCAGCAAGTCCAGCGACTGCACGGTGTTCGTGCCTTCGTAGATCATGTTGATGCGGGCGTCGCGCACGAACTGCTCCATGCCCGACTCCTTGATGTAGCCGGCGCCGCCGAACACCTGCATGCAGTGCGAGGTGGAGATCCAGCCGTTGTCGGTGAAGAAGGCCTTGATGATCGGCGTCAGCAGCGCCACCAGGTCGGCAGCCTCCTTGCGCTCTTCCTCGTCGGCGCTGTTGATTTCCTTGTCGATCAGCAGCGCGACGTAGATCGCCATCGCGCGGCCGCCTTCGGCATAGGCGCGCGCGGTGAGCAGCATCTTGCGCACGTCGGGGTGCACGATGATCGAATCGGCCGGCTGGTCGGGCGACTTCGGGCCCGACAGGCTGCGCATCTGCTGGCGCTCCTTCGCGTAGGCCGCAGCGTTCTGGTAAGCCACCTCGGTCAGGCCGAGCGACTGGTTGCCCACGCCGAGCCGGGCCGCGTTCATCATCACGAACATCGCCGCCAGCCCTTTGTGCGGCGCGCCGACCAGGGTGCCCACGGCACCGTCGAGCGTGATCTGGCAAGTGGCATTGCCGTGGATGCCCATCTTCTCTTCGAGGCCGGTGCAGTAGATCGGGTTGCGCTCGCCCAGGCTGCCGTCGGCGTTGACGACGAACTTGGAGACGACGAACAGCGAGATGCCTTTGCTGCCCACCGGCGCGTCGGGCAGCCGGGCCAGCACCAGGTGCACGATGTTGTCGGCCAGGTCATGCTCGCCCGCCGAGATGAAGATCTTGTGCCCTGTCAGGCGGTAGCTGCCTTCGGGCGCGCCGGCGATCGGCTCGGCCTTGGTGCGCAGCAGCCCGAGGTCGGTGCCGCAGTGCGGCTCGGTCAGGCACATCGTGCCGGTCCATTCGCCGCTGGTGAGCTTGGGCAGGAAGGTCAACTTCTGCTCTGGCGTGCCGTGCGTCTCCAGACAGGCGTAGGCGCCGTGCGACAGGCCGGGGTACATGGTCCAGGCTTGGTTGGCCGAGTTCAGCATCTCGTACAAGCACTGGTTGAGCACCAGCGGCAGCCCCTGGCCGCCATAGGCCGGGTCGCAGCTCAGCGACGGCCAGCCGCCTTCGACGTACTTGGCGTAAGCCTCCTTGAAGCCTTTCGGCGCGCGCACCGCGTGGCTGGTCTTGTCCAGCGTGCAGCCTTCGCCGTCGCCGCTGATGTTGAGCGGGAAGGTCACCTCGGCGGCGAACTTGCCGGCTTCCTCGAGCACCGCGTTCAGCGTGTCGACATCCATCTCGGCGTGCGGCGGCAGCAACTTGAGCTCGTCGGCGACGCCGAGCAACTCGTGCATGACGAACTGCATGTCGCGCAGCGGGGGGGTGTACTGGGCCATGGGGTACTCCTGTGGGAAAAGGGGTGCGGTCAGCGGCGCAGCTTGCGCACGGCGCGGGCCGGTGCAGCGGCGTCGTGTGCCTGGTAGTGTTGCAGCACGCGTTCGAAGCCGACGCGGGCGCGGTCGAGCACGCCCGGGTTGCGCAGAAAGCGCGCGTCGTGGTGCAGCGCCAAAATCAGGCCGTGCAGCTCGAACAGCATTTGCATCGGGTCGGTGTCGGCGCGCAGTTGGCCGGCGTCGATCGCGATGCGGATCGCGCGGTCCAGCGCCGAATGCCAGGCGCGCACCATTTCGGCCAGCGCGTCGCGCACCGGGCCCGGCCGGTCGTCGAACTCGACCGCACCGCTGATGTAGATGCAACCCGAGTCGAGCTCGACCGAGACGCGGCGGATCCAGCGCTCGAACAGCCCCTCCAGCCGCGGCAGACCACGCGGCTCGGCCATCGCCGGGAAGAACACCTCTTCCTCGAAGCGTGCGTGGTACTCGCGGATCACCGAGATCTGCAGCTCCTCGCGCGAGCCGAAGTGCGCAAACACGCCCGACTTGCTCATGTGCATCACCTCGGCCAGCGCGCCGATCGACAAGCCCTCCAGCCCCATGTGCGAGGCCAGGCCGAGCGCGGCGTCGAGGATCGCGGCGCGCGTCTGCTGACCCTTGTGCAAGGTCTTGGCTGCGGTCGGCGTCGGCAGGCTGGGCGATGTGGAGGAAGCGGCCAAAGGGATCCGGAATGAAACGAACGATCGTTCTATTTTGTAGCTATCGGCGCCCCAACCATGGACTTGAGCCAAATTTTTCTAGATGCAGCGACCTAGTTCGCAGCCCGCGGCGCTGTGCCGTACAGGCGACATCGGCGCTTGCACGATGCCGGGGTCGGGAACATGTCCTGCGGTTTGCATTAATCTTCGGTTATGGACGTGTTGCAACTTGACGTGTCTGGCCGCCCGCAGGCGTGGATCTCGCCACGCGAGGCGGCCAT
>JAUYAJ010000703.1 GCA_030693565.1 Rubrivivax sp. | reverse complement strand
CCCGATGTTCAGCCAGCAATGGTGGCTGCAGCCGGCCAGCGGCAGCAACGCCAATGCACAGGTCGACCGCCGCCGCGGCGTGCCCGGCTTCCTGCGCGCCTGGCAGTCCGGGCTGGTCGGCAGCACCGGGGCGGCGGCGGCGCGGGTGGCGGTGCTCGACACCGGCATCACCGCCCACCCCGACCTGGCCGGGCGCATCTTGCCGGGCTACGACTTCGTCAGCGACAGCGTCTACGCGGGCGACGGCAACGGCCGCGACGCCGACCCCACCGATCCCGGCGACGGCTTGACGGCTGCCGAACTGGCCGACCCGGCCTACCGCGACCTCGGCTGCGCGGCGCGCAACAGCAGCTGGCACGGCACCTTGATCGCCGGCTTGATCGCCGCCAACACCAGCAACGGCGTCGGTGTGGCCGGCATTCATCACGACGCCCGCATCGTGCCGGTGCGCGTGGCGGGCAAATGCGGCGCCAACCTCGACGACATCATCGACGGCATGCGCTGGGCCGCCGGGCTGGCGGTGGCCGGCGCGCCCGTCAATGCCCATCCGGCGCGCATCGTCAACATCAGCTTCGGCGGCGCGGCCAGCTGCGGCAATGCCTACCAGTCGGCGGTGAATGAGTTGCGCCAGCATGGCGTGCTGGTGGTGGCCGCGGCGGGCAACGACGCCGGCGCGGTCAGCCGGCCGGCCAGTTGCGCCGGCGTGGTCGGGGTGACGGCGCTGAACCGCGACGGCTTCAAGACCCATTACGCCAACTTCGGCGCCGCGCTTGGCGTCAGCGGCCTGGCCACGGTGGGCGGCGACGATGCCGGTGGCGGCGCCTGGGGTGGCCGGCTCGCCGACAGCGGCTTGCTGACGGTGTGGAACAGCGGCGCCCAGACGCCCGGCAATCCGGTCTATGCCAACTTGTTCGGCACCAGCTTTGCGGCGCCGCTGGTGGCGGGCGCGGCGGCGCTGATGCTGAGCGTGAACCCGGCGCTGACGGTCGAGCAGCTGGTGGCCGGCTTGCGCGCCAGCGCGCGGCCGCACGTGACATCGCCCTGGATCGGCGCTTGCTCGAACGCCAACCCGGGCCGCTGCCTGTGCAGCGCGGCGACCTGCGGCGCTGGCATCCTCGACGCCGAGCAGGCGCTGCGCTACGCCGCCCAGCCCGCCAGCTACGTCGTGCCGGCGCGTCTGCCCGAGGTGATCGACAACGCCGACGTGATCGCCGCCGCGGCGCTGGGGCCCGACCTGCCGGCGCGCGCCGAGCCGGCGGTGGCTGAGGCGGCCAGCGGTGGTGGCGCCTTGTCCGCGCCCTGGTTGGCGGCCTTGGCGCTGGCGCTGTGGCTGTTGCGGCCGCCGCGGCCGCTCAGGACGGCTTGACGCAGGCGGCAAAGCCGCCGGCATAGGCTGCTGGCGCCAGCGTCAGCAGTTTTTCGCGCAGCGGCGCATTGGCGCGCTCGACGCGCAGCCAGAACTGGGCTGGCGCGGCGCCGGCCACGCGCGACCAGCTGCCAGCGGGCAGGCCAACTTGTTCGAGCGCGCTTTGCGCCGCGGCGATGGTGGTGTCGCTGAACGGGCCGGCTTCGAGGCAGACCGTGCCGTTGGCGGCGGCCGGCAGCACGGTGACGCGTTCGGCCAGCAGCTGGGCGGCCACGCGCCCGGGTTCACGCTCGCCATGGGTGGGCGGCGGCAGGCCGGGCGCCAGCCAGCCCTTCGTCCAGGCAAAGAACAAGGCGTTGGCCAGCAGCAGGGCGACGACCAGAAACCTCAGCATGGCGGCGCCTGCAGCCGCACGCTGACCTCGCCGCTGACCAGCAGGTGCTCACCGCGGTCGGTGAGCACGCGCAAGGCGCCGCGTTCGTCGACGCCCTCGGCCACACCATCGGGCAGCTCGGGCTGGGTGGTGGTGATGGCGCGGCCGCGGAGCACGTCGCGGCGCGCAAAAGCAGCGCCGAAGGCGGCAAAACCTTGCTGCTCGAAGCGCTGCAAGGCCCCGATCAGCGGCCGCATGGCGCTGGCCAGCGCCGCCGGTGCGCTGGCGCCAGCGTCGACTTCCTGCAGGCAGGCGTAGCCGCTGCTGAGTTCGGTGGTGTCCTGCGGCAGCACGTTGAGGCCGACGCCGACCACGCACATGCGCTGGCTGCCCACCGCCACGGTTTCGATGAGGATGCCGCCGAGCTTGCGGCCCGGGCCGTCGCTGTCGATCAGCCAGAGGTCGTTGGGCCATTTGAGGCCGATGCGCGGCGGCTGGCCGGCGCGCGCCGGGTCGAGCGCTTCGGCCAGCGCAACCCCGACCGCCAGCGACAGCCCCGACCAGTCGGCCGGCATCATCGGCATCGACAGCGAGAAGGTCAGTGAAGCGCCTGGGCTGGACTGCCAGTCGCGGCCGAGGCGGCCGCGGCCGCGGGTCTGGTGCTCTGCCACCAGCAAACAGGGCTGGACGTCGCCGGCGCGCCGGCCGTGCGGCGTTCCGGGCGCGTCGTGGCTGTCAAGTTCAGCCGGCCGGGTGATGGGGCCGTCGCGGCGGCCGCTGTGAATGCGCGCGCGCTCAAGCAGCCGCGAATTGGTGGAGTCGGCGCGCGCCACCA
This sequence comes from Rubrivivax sp., assembly GCA_030693565.1. Lineage (GTDB taxonomy): Bacteria > Pseudomonadota > Gammaproteobacteria > Burkholderiales > Burkholderiaceae_C > Rubrivivax. Next base: position 908 of record JAUYAJ010000703.1, on the reverse strand, counting down.
CCTCGACGCTGAGCCCCGGCAGGAGCGGTTCGAGTTGCTGCCACAGCGCCTCGGCGCCCCAGTGCAGGTGTCGCTGCTCGGCCATTGCGACCCGCTCAGCGCCGCTTGGGCGCCAGCATGGTGCGTCGGCACGAGTCGCTGCCGCAGCGGCACTCGTATTCCTTCTTCAGCTTGGGCGTGTGGCGATCGTCGATCACCAGGCCGTAGTCGAAGAACAACTCTTCGCCGGGCATCAGGTCGCGCAATGCCTGGATGTAGATACGGCCGTTGTCTTCTTCGGCCTCGCAATTGGGCTCGCAGGCGTGGTTGATCCAGCGCGCCATGTTGCCGCCGAACTTGCCGTCGATGACGTTGCTGTCGTCGACATGGAAGTAGAAGGTATGGTTGGGGTCTGCGGGGTCGTGCGGGTGGCGGCTCAAGGCCTCGGGCCAGCTGATGACCTCGCCCTTGTATTCGACGATGCGCTCGCCGGACGCAATGGCTTGCAGCGCGTAGACGCCGCGGCCATGGATGCCTGACTTGCGGACCTGGATGCGGCGGCCGCGACGGGGGTTTGCTGAAGGGGCTTGCGCGGTCTTTGTCATTCGGTACATTGAAAACATGGGCGCGTGCGTGTGTATGTGCGTGCGCGCGAGGACAACGGATTTTAGGCATGGTCTGCAAGCAGCTTCGCAGACGGCCATCAGGACACCATGAGCAAGACGATCATCATTGCCGAGAAGCCCAGCGTGGCGCAGGACCTCGTGCGCGCGCTGACCCCCCAGGCCGGCAAATTCGAGAAGATGGCCGACCACTTCGAGAACGAGCAATACGTCGTCACCTCGGCGGTCGGCCACCTGGTCGAGATCAAGGCGCCCGAGGAGTACGACGTGAAGCGCGGCAAGTGGAGCTTCGCCCACCTGCCGGTG
>JAUYAJ010000684.1 GCA_030693565.1 Rubrivivax sp. | reverse complement strand
TCATCGGCATCGTCGAGGCGCTGTCGGGCTTTTACCTGCCGGAAGGATTCAAGGACGTGGCCGCCTACGTCGTCGTGCTCGTGATGCTGATGGTCATGCCGAACGGCTTGTTCGGTGAGAAGCTGCGCAAGAAGGTCTAGTCGGCATGCGATTCATTTTCAAGACCCGATACGACCAGGACCTGGCGCTGGCCAAGCATGGCGGCCACAAGCTCTGGTACGGCCTGCTGCTGCTGGCGCTGCTGGCCGCGCCCTGGTGGCTCGAAGACTACGGCCTGGCGCAGCTGACCTTCATCCTCATCTACGGCATCGTCGGCCTCGGTCTGATGGTGCTGGCCGGCTACACCGGGCTGTTCTCGCTCGGCCACGCGGCCTTCCTGGGCGTCGGCGCCTACACCCAGGTGGTGCTGGCCGGCATGGGCTGGTCGTTCCCGTTCTCGCTGGCGGCGGCGGCCGGGCTGTCGGCGCTGGTCGGCGCGCTGGTCGGGCTGCCGGCGCTGCGCGTCAAAGGCATCTACCTGGGCATTGCCACGCTGTCTTTCGGCTTCATCGTCGAAGAGGTGCTGGCGCGCTGGGAAAGTGTCACCGGCGGCAACGCCGGCATGACGGTGGGCAGCATCACCATGTTCGGCTGGAAGGCCGACACCAGCGCCTCGTTCTACTTCGTCTGCCTGGTGATCGCGGTGCTCTGCACGCTGGCGGTGCTGAACCTGCTGCGCAGCCCGACCGGGCGCGCCTTCGTTGCCATCCGCGACTCCGAGATCTCGGCCCAGAGCATGGGCATCCACCTGGCCTATTACAAGACGCTGAGCTTCGCGATCTCGGCGGCCCTGGCGGGCATTGGCGGCGCGCTCTACGCTCACATGATCCGCTTCCTGTCGCCCGACCAGTTCAACATCATCCAGTCGATCGACTTGCTGCTGATGGTGGTGATCGGCGGCCTGGGCAGCGTGCACGGCGCCTTCCTCGGCGCCATCTTCCTGATCGGCATGCCGCAGGCGATCTCGTCGTTCAAGGACTTGCTGCCCGACGCCAACGGCCAGGCGCCAGGGCTGAAGTCGGTGATCTACGGCGGCGTGTTGATCCTGTTCGTGCTCTTCGAGCCGCTGGGCATGTACGGCCGCTGGCTCAAGCTGCGCGCCTGGTTCCAGCTGTTCCCGTTCTACCGCAAAGGCATGTTCAAGCGGCAGAAGGCCTTCCAGAAGTCGGACCGGTTGAAATGAGCACGACGACGCCAGACGATGTGCTGCTCAGCGCCAGCAACCTGCAGGTGCGCTTCGGCGGCGTGCTCGCCGTCAACGAAGTCAGCTTCGACGTCAAGCGTGGCGAGGTCTTCACGCTGATCGGCCCCAACGGCGCCGGCAAGACGACGGTGTTCAACCTCATCAGCCGCATCTACACGCCCACTGCCGGCGAGATCCACTTCGAGGGCCAGCCGCTGGCCGCGGTGCCGCCGCACCGCGTGGCGGCGCTGGGCATCGCGCGCACCTTCCAGAACATCGAACTCTTCGAGCACGCCACCGTGCTGCAGAACCTGCTCATCGGCCGCCACATCCAGCACCCGCGCCGGCTCTGGGCCGAACTGCTGTTCCTGCCCTCGGTGCGCAACGCCGAACTGGCCACGCGCCGCAAGGTCGAGGAAGTGATCGACTTCCTCGACTTGCAGAAATACCGCGACACCATGGTTGCCGGTCTGCCGTATGGCGTGCGCAAGGTGGTGGAGCTGGCGCGTGCGCTGGCCACCGACCCCAAGCTGCTGCTGCTGGACGAACCGTCGTCGGGACTCAACGTCGAGGAGACCAGCGACATGGCGTTCTGGATCCAGGACATCCAGAGCGACCTGGGCATCACGGTGCTGATGGTCGAGCACGACATGAGCCTGGTGTCGCGTGTCTCCGACCGCGTGCTGGCGATGAACCAGGGCGAGATGCTGGCGCTGGGCACGCCGGCCGAGGTGCAGGCCCATGCCGGCGTCATCGAGGCCTACCTGGGCACCGCCGACGACGCCACCTCACTGCGCAGGGTGCAGGCATGACGACGATGGACGGTGAGGCCATCCTCAAGCTCAGCAACGTCGAGAGCGCCTACGGGCCGATCAGGGCCATCCGCGGCGTCAGTCTGGTCGTGAAAACGGGCCAGATCGCCACCGTGCTGGGCAGCAACGGTGCTGGCAAGACGACGATTCTGAAGACTGTCTCGGGCATCATCGACCCGCGCAAAGGCAGCATCGAATTCAAAGGCGAGGCCATCACCGCGCTCGATCCAGCTCTGATCGTCAAGAAGGGCCTGAGCCATGTGCCCGAAGGGCGCGAGGTGTTCCCGCTGCTGTCGGTGCACGACAACTTGCTGATGGGCGCGTACACGCGCAGCGACCGCGACGCGGTGGCGCGCGACATGCAGTCGGTCTACGGCTACTTCCCCATCCTCAAGGAGCGTGAGCACCAGCCGGCCGGGCTGCTGTCGGGTGGCCAGCAGCAGATGCTGGCGATCAGCCGCGCATTGATGGCCAATCCCGCGTTGATCCTGCTCGACGAGCCCAGCCTGGGGCTGAGCCCGCGGCTGACGAAGGAAATCTTCGAGATCGTCGTGCGCATCAACCGCGAGCGCGGCACCACCATGCTGCTGGTCGAGCAGAACGCCAACATGGCGCTCAACGCCGCCGACCACGGCTATGTGCTGGAGAACGGTCGCATCGTCATGGACGACAGCTGCGACCGCCTGCGCGAGAAGGACGACATCAAGGAGTTCTACCTCGGCATGAAGGAAGACGGCGCGCGCGGCGAGCGGCGCTGGAAGAAGAAGAAGACATGGCGATGAGGACCGGGCGATGAGCAACTTGTGGGACCGCAGCCGGATCCAGCCGCGCCATGACGTGGTGCTCGAAGGCGGCACCGTGCCCGAGCTGTTCTGGAACGGCGTTGCCGCGCGCGGCGACCGCGTCTGGATGCGCGAGAAGGAACTCGGCATCTGGCGCGAATGGAGCTGGAAACAGAGCGCCGAGGCGGTGCGCGAGATCGCCATGGGCTTGTCGGCAATCGGCTTTCAGCCCGGCGACTGCGCGTCGATCCTGGCCAACACCGTCGTCGAGTGGGTGCTCACCGATCTGGGTGTGCTCAGCGCCGGCGGCGTCTCCAACGGCATCTACCCGACCGACGCCGCCTCGCAGGTGCAATACCTGTGCAGCGACTCGAGCACGACGGTGCTGTTCGTCGAGGACGAAGAGCAGCTCGACAAGGTGCTGGAAGTGCGCGACGCGCTGCCGCAGTTGCGCAAGATCGTCGTCTTCGACATGGAAAGCCTGCAGCGCTTCGAAGACCCGATGGTGATGAGCCTGGCAGCGCTGCGCCAGGCTGGCGTCGACCACGACCGCAGCCATCCGGGCTTGTTCGACGAACTGCGCCGCAGCCGCGGCCCTGACGACCTGGCGATCCTGATCTACACCTCGGGCACGACAGGGCGGCCCAAAGGCGCGATGCACAACCACCGCGCGCTCGTCTACACCGTGCACGGCTACAACACCTTGATCGCCCAGGACGAGACCGACGAGCGCATGTGTTTCCTGCCGCTGTGCCATGTGGCCGAGCGGCTGGGCGGCGCCTACTTCGCGCTCTACACCGGTTCGGTGCTGAACTTCGTCGAGAACGCCGACACCGTGCCCGAGAACGTGCGCGAGATCGCGCCCACGGTGTTCACCGCCGTGCCCCGGGTGTGGGAGAAGTTCTATTCGGCGGTGATGATCGCGATGTCGGAGTCGAGCCGCTCGCAGCAGCTGGTCTACGGCTGGGCCATCGGCGTGGGCAAGCAGGTCGCCGAGCTCGTGCTCGCCGACCAGCCAGTGCCGGCGCTGCTGAAAGCGCAGTTCACGCTCGGGCGCTGGCTGGCGCTGAACAACGTGCGCAAGTTGATCGGCATCCACCGCGCGCGCTTCCTCGTCACCGGCGCGGCGCCGATCGCGCCCGACCTGATCCGCTGGTACCTGGCGCTGGGCGTGCCCATGCTCGAGGTCTGGGGTCAGACCGAAAACTGCGGCGCTGCCACCGGCATGCCGGCCGCGCGCATCAAGCCGGGCTCGATCGGGCCGGCCTGTGGCTTCAACGAAGTCAAGGTCGACCCCGCCACTGGCGAGCTGCTGATCCGCGGCACCAACGTCTTCATGGGCTACCTGAACCAGCCCGAAAAGACCTCGGAGGCCATCGACGCCGACGGCTGGCTGCACACCGGCGACGTTGGCACCATGGACGACGAAGGCTACTTCCGCATCACCGACCGGATGAAGGACATCATCATCACCGCCGGTG
>JAUYAJ010000369.1 GCA_030693565.1 Rubrivivax sp. | reverse complement strand
TCGATGGCCTGGCGCTGGCCGGGGCGATCGCCAGCCAGTTGCACGACCGCAATCGCGCCTTCACGCTGTTCGCGACACACTACTTCGAGTTGACCGCCTTCCCCGAGAAGCACCCGCGTGCGCTGAACGTGCATGTCAGCGCGGCCGAGTCGCACACCGGCCACGGCGACGACATCGTGTTCCTGCACGAGATCCAGCCGGGCCCGGCCAGCCGCAGCTACGGCGTGCAGGTGGCGCGGCTGGCCGGCATGCCGGCCTCGCTGGTGCGCCAGGCCCGCGCCACGCTCGAAGCGCTGGAGCGCCAGCAGCAAGCCGGCGCCGCCCAGGTCGACCTCTTCGCCGCGCCGCCTGAGGTGGCCGCGGCAAGCGCGCCGTCGGCGCTGGCGGCAGCGTTGGCGACAATCGACCCCGACCAGATGGCGCCGCGCGAAGCGCTGGACGCGCTGTACCGCCTGAAAGCCCTCTCCAAGGAAGAACTGCCATGACTTACTGCGTGGGCATCAAGCTCGATGCCGGACTCGTCTTCCTGTCCGACTCGCGCACCAACGCCGGGCTGGACCAGATCAGCACCTTCCGCAAGATGCTGGTCTACCAAGGCAGTGGCGACCGCTTCATGGTGTTGTTGGCGGCCGGCAACCTGAGCATCAGCCAGAGCGTGCGCGAGATCCTGCAGGTGGAAAAGCTCGACCGCGGCGCCGACGAAGCGCCGCTGACGATCTGGAACGCAAGCTCGATGTTCGACGCCGCGCGCGTGCTCGGCAGCGCGGTGCGCCGGGTCTACGAACAGGACGGGCCGTCGCTGAAGGCGGCCGGCGTCGACTTCAATGTCTCGATGATCTTCGGCGGCCAGATCAAGGGCGAGGCGATGCGCCTGTTTCAAGTCTATTCAGCCGGCAACTTCATCGAAGCCACGGCCGAGACCTGCTACTTCCAGGTCGGCGAGAGCAAGTACGGCAAGCCGGTGCTCGACCGCATGATCACGCCGCGCAGCCGCCTTAACACCGCTGCCAAATGCGCGCTGGTGTCGATGGACTCGACGCTCAAATCCAACCTGTCGGTCGGCCTGCCGCTGGACCTGCTGGTCTACCGCGAAGGCAGCTTCGCCAGCGACGAGCTGGTCTGCATCGACGAGCACAACCCTTACTACCGGATGATCCACGACACCTGGGGCCAGCGGCTGCGCGAGGTGTTCCTCAGCATCGACGACCCACTGGGCGACGTCGAACCCGAACACCCGCTGCTGGTGCCCAGCGAACGCTTTGCGGCAATGCGCAAGGTGCACAACGCGAGCGAGAAGATCGTTTGACGCCGACGACCCTCGTCTTCAGCCACGCCAACGGTTTCCCGGCCGGCAGCTACCGCCAGATCTTCGAAGTCTGGCAGCAGGCCGGCCTGCGCGTGCTGGCGCTGGAGAAATTCGGCCACGACCCGGCGAGCCCGATCACCAGCAACTGGCGGCCCACGCGCGACGAGCTGATCCGCTTCGTCGAGACCCAGGCGCCAGGCGAACAAGTGCACCTGGTCGGCCATTCGCTGGGCGGCTACCTGAGCCTGCTGGCGGCCTGCCGCCGGCCCGACCTGGCGGCCAGCGTGGTGCTGCTCGACTCGCCGGTGCTCAGCGGCTGGCGCGCCCATGGCATCCGGGTGGCCAAGCTGATGCGGCTGATCGAGCGCGTCTCGCCCGGCAAGGTGTCGCGTGCACGCCGCCAGCAGTGGCCCACGCGCGACGACGCCCACCGCCACTTCGCCGCCAAGGCGGTGTTTGCGCGCTGGGCGCCCGGCGTGCTGGACGACTACATCGCCGCCGGCACCGAAGCCGACGAGATGGCCACCCCGGGCAGCGTGCGGCTGGCCTTCGCGCGCCAGATCGAGACGCGCTTCTACAACACGCTGCCCCACCACATGGGCTTGCTGCTACGCCGCCACCCACCGCGCTGTCCGGTGGCCTTCATCGGCGGCACCCAGTCGGTCGAGGTGCGGCAGGTCGGCATGGCAGCCACGCGCGCTGTGACGCATGGTCACGTCGAGTGGATCGCCGGCAGCCACCTGTTCCCGATGGAGCAGCCGGCGGCCACCGCAGCGGCCGTGCTGCGCCTGCTGACCCCGCCGCGTTGAGCGCTGGCGGGCGGCGGCGGCGGCCACCCCCACCCTATAATCACGCTTTACCACCACGGCATTCGCGACCGCGTCCTGCGGCAGCCCCCGGATGTCGCAAAAAATGACCAAGTACGTCTTTGTCACCGGCGGTGTGGTGTCCTCGCTTGGCAAGGGCATTGCAGCGGCCTCGCTGGCAGCGATCCTCGAATCGCGCGGCCTCAAGGTCACCCTCATCAAGCTGGATCCCTACCTCAACGTCGATCCGGGCACGATGAGCCCGTTCCAGCATGGCGAGGTGTTCGTCACCGACGACGGTGCCGAAACCGACCTCGACCTGGGCCACTACGAGCGTTTCATCACCACCAAGATGAAACGCACGAACAATTTCACTGCCGGCCAGATCTACAAGACCGTGCTCGAACGCGAGCGCCGCGGCGACTACCTGGGCAAGACGGTGCAGGTGATCCCGCACGTCACCAACGAGATCCAGGAATACGTCAAGCGCGGCGCGCTGGCTGACCCGGCCACCCAGGTCGCCATCGTCGAGATCGGCGGCACCGTGGGCGACATCGAGTCGCTGCCATTCCTGGAAGCGGTGCGCCAGATGAGCCTCAAGCTCGGGCCGTCGAACAGCGCCTTCGTGCACCTGACCTACGTGCCCTGGATCGCTGCCGCCGGCGAACTCAAGACCAAGCCGACCCAGCACACGGTGCAGAAGCTGCGCGAGATCGGCATCCAGCCCGACGTGCTGCTGTGCCGCGCCGACCGCCCGGTGCCCGACGACGAGCGCGACAAGATCTCGCTGTTCACCAACGTCCAGCCGCATGGCGTGATCAGCATGTGGGACGTCGACACCATCTACAAGGTGCCGCGCCTGCTGCACGAGCAAGGCCTGGACGAGCTGGTCTGCATGAAGCTGCAGTTGCTGACGCGGCCGGCCGACCTGCGGCGCTGGGATGCGCTGGTCAACGAGGTCGAGCACCCGCAGGCCACGGTGAAGATCGCCATGTGCGGCAAGTACACCGACTTGTCGGACTCCTACAAGTCGCTCAACGAAGCACTACGCCACGCCGGCATCCACAACCACGCCAAGGTCGAGATCGAATACGTCGACGCCGAGTCGCTGACGCCGCAGACCGCCGGCCTGCTGTCGCGCTTCGACGCCATCCTGGTGCCGGGCGGCTTTGGCAAGCGCGGCATCGAAGGCAAGATCTGCGCCGTGCGTTATGCGCGCGAGCACCGCGTGCCCTACCTGGGCATCTGCCTTGGCATGCAGGTGGCGACCATCGAGTACGCCCGCCACATGTCCGGGCTGGAGGGCGCCAACAGCACCGAATTTGAACCGACCACGCCGCACCCGGTGATCGCCCTCATCGACGAATGGCAGGACGCCGACGGCTCGATCCAGAAGCGTGACGCCAAGTCCGATATGGGCGGCACGATGCGCCTGGGTGCGCAAAGCTCGGACGTCAAGCCCGGCACGCTGGCGCACCAGATTTACGGCTCGGTGGTGACCGAGCGCCACCGCCACCGCTACGAAGCCAACGTGCACTACCTGGATCGGTTGCAGGAAGCCGGCCTGGTGATCTCGGCGCTGACCCAGCGCGAGCAGCTCACCGAGATGGTCGAGCTGCCGCAAAGCGTTCACCCCTGGTTCGTCGGTGTGCAGTTCCACCCCGAATTCAAGAGCACGCCCTGGGGCGGCCATCCGCTGTTTTCCAGCTACGTCAAGGCGGCGCTCGACCAGCAGGCGCGCCAGCGCGAAAGCGCTGCCGCGAAGGCCGTCGCATGAAGCTGTGCGGCTTCGAGGTCGGCATCACGCAGCCGTTTTTCCTCATCGCCGGCCCCTGTGTCGTCGAGAGTGAACAGCTGCAGATCGACGTTGCCGGCCACCTGAAGGAAGTGACGGCCGCGCTCGGCATCCCCTTCATCTTCAAGAGCAGCTACGACAAGGCCAACCGCTCCAGCGGCAACACCTTCCGCGGCCCCGGCATGGACCGCGGGCTGGAGATCCTGGCCCAGGTCAAGCGCCAGTTGTCGGTGCCGGTGCTGACCGACGTGCACAGCGAAGCCGAAGTCGGCGCCGTGGCCGCCGTCGTCGACGTGCTGCAGACTCCCGCCTTCCTGTGCCGGCAGACCGACTTCATCCGTGCGGTGGCGCAAAGCGGCAAGCCGGTGAACATCAAGAAGGGTCAGTTCCTCGCCCCGCACGACATGAGGAACGTGATCGACAAGGCCCGCGCCGCCGCGCGCGAAAAAGGCCTGCTCGAAGACAACTTCATGGCCTGCGAGCGCGGCGTCAGCTTCGGCTACAACAACCTTGTCAGCGACATGCGCAGCCTGGCGATCATGCGCGAGACCGGGGCTCCGGTGGTCTTCGACGCCACGCACAGCGTGCAGCTGCCCGGTGGCCAGGGCACCAGCAGCGGCGGCCAGCGCGAGTTCGTGCCGGTGCTGGCACGCGCTGCCATCGCCGTGGGC